>JALRJA010000324.1 GCA_023255235.1 Flaviramulus sp. | reverse complement strand
CATAGACAAGCTTAATGGTAAAACCAAAGGAATTTGATAATTGATAAAATACAGTATTATATCAATATTTGCTATACCAGTTGCACTTACTGTAATGGCAGATGCAGGACCCATGCCAAAAGCAGTTGTTGCAGTAATTACTGAAACAGCCGATAGCTTACTAACTCCTAAATTAACTAAAATTGGAAATAAAGACGCCATTAACAACAACCCTAAACCAGCTGCTGATGGTATAGCGGTAAATAATATTTGACCAATTGGAATTACTAGTGAGGCTGCTAAATAAGGCTTTTTATTAAATAATTTTAGTGGTTTCATTGACACATGAACCAAAGCATTAGAAGCTCCTATTTTATCGATGTAAGCAACAAAGCCACCAATAGCCATAATCATTAAACCTACACCTGCGTTGGTTTTACTAAACGATTCTTTGATATACTTAAATAAATCAAATCCAAAAAATCCAGTTGGGTTTTTTAAAACTGGTAAATTATATTTTAACAATTCGGCTGTTAGCAACATTAACAATCCTGATACCAATAAAATGGCATGTGGGTTGTATTTTTTTAATAACAGTTTGGCTGTAAAAAAAATAAATAAAAGCGACAGTAAAGCTCCTAAATAGTGCATTAATTGATTTCTTTAATTAAAAGGTAACCCGTTTAATTTTGTTCCAGGAGAAAATAATCTTCCTTGAGCTTCAGGTATTGATGCGTGTTGTACAAAATCTCCAGTTAGATCTGGGTTTCTCGTATATGATTCATCTGGTGCGTTTGATAAAGGTTCAACATCAAAAGTTAATATAACATTACCAGAAGCATCAGCCAGAGTAACAAAATCGCCGGCATTATTCATATTTATTTGCCCTTCAGAAGCTGTTTGCACTAGTGCACCACCAAAATTTCCAGTAGGATTTCCTCCACCAAATAAAACTAATACACCATTAGGTTGTAAAATAGTACCCGGTGGAAAAGTATGTCTTAAATTAGACGCATCTGAAACAGTATAGCCACTTAAATCTAGTTCTGGTCCAGAATTATAAAACTCAATAAACTCATCTGCATTAGCGTCTCTTACTCCGTCTCCATTGGCATCTCCTGTTATATCACTAGCTGGGTCATAAAGCACCTCGTTAATTAAAAACCCTAACCAAGGGCAACCATTATTTGCCACCTCTCCTGCTTCATTTGGGCATTCATCGTTGGCATCTAAAACGCCATCGCCATCTGAATCTGAATCGTCATCTAGTACTTCAATTGTAACTGTAGTATTTGATAATAGAAGTACATTTTGAACATCTGCTAAAGCTATAATAAGTGTTTCAACACCTTCAATTGTATCGTCTTGAAGTCCTGTAACTGTTATACTTCCTGAAGTGTTTCCTGAAGCTATTGTTATACTTGAAGAACTTAAACTATAATCACTTCCTTGTGTTGCTGTTCCTGAAATTGATAACGGAATTACTAATTGTTGTATAGCTGCTGAATTGAGAGTTGCAGATATAGTAATTGTGCCACTAGCTTCACTAATATTTGTATCACTTGAAGCTATTTCTAAAACAGGTGAAATGTCTTCTGTATCGCAAGATATGCCGAATATTATTAAAAAAATACAACTAAATAATTTTCTTAAAACTGATGTGTTGTTCATTGATTTTAGATTTCATTAAAAAATTAAATTTAATTTGATGTTAGAGAAATAAAAGATACCAGTTGTGTAAATAAAAAGATACCATTAAAAAAAAGACTCTTTTAATTTAAAAAGAGTCTTTTTTTATAAGTTGTATACTAAATTAATTAATTACTAATTTGAATATTGAACTAAATTCATTTACTGAAACATTAAGTAAATAGAGTCCGTTATTTACAGAACTTACATCGAGTGTATTTGATTGGAGTTTTGTATTTAAAACTTCTCTACCCATTACATCATATAAAGTTATGTGTTTTTCACCAGCTATACGAGATTTAATATTTACAAAACCAGAATTTACAGGGTTAGGGTAAATAGAAAATTGGTTGTTTGAAAAATTTGTAGTAGAGAGTGAAGTGTCTGCAAAAGGATAAACACAAGTACTGCCTTGCGTTGTTGTGGTGTTATCAGTACAATCAACTGTTCCAAACCCCCAAACACCAAGTTGTTTATATGCCCATGTATCAGAATAAAATTGATAATCATTACAAGGAGTTGAGGCAGTTGGAGCACAATCTAAATTTCCAAATGTTTCAATAACACTACCGGTATAACCACCTGCTCCATCACTTACAACATTATTAAAAAGTTCTATTGCGTCATCTCCATTTTGACTAGCAACTCCCGCTTCAATAATAACATCAAACTGATTGAGGTTAACAAAATAAGTTGTCATGGCACTTTGTGATCTTGGCAGAAAAATATGTTGCCCTGCCGATACAGATTGTTGAGGAAATTGATATTCAATACCATCTGTACCACCGCCATTATTTGCTACACCTATACCATAAACACTTAAATCGGCAATATTATCGTTAGCATACAGGTGTATTGCCTTACCATCACTACCTCCAGAGGGTACTGTAAAATCTAAAATACCTTTAAGCTCTAAAGCATCTTTGGCTAAATAACAAGAACCGTAAACATCGCTTTTTATATCATCGCTTCCTGCTGCAATAAATTTTCTATTAGCGTAATTCGCATAATCGGTATTAAATTCGCCAGCATTAATTCTATCAAGACAATCACCAGCTGCAGCCGATGAAATTAAATTTTCTTGTTGAGGGTTACTGCTATTATCTGCATCTGTGATAACCCATAAATACTCAAAATCTGATTGTGTTTCACCGCCGTTTGTAAATAAAGTAACAGTCCAAGTATTGTCTAAACCATTTGAAGTTGCTATAGGACCTCCTACTGGATTCCATCCCCAAAAGTTTCCTGTCATCCTTACGCTTTGAGTGCCAGCGGGAACTTCAACTGTGAAAACAGCAGGTTCTTGAGCAAAAGCTAAAGACGTTGTAATTGTTAATAAAAATAGTAAATTGTAAAGTTTTTTCATAATACTTTGTTTTTGAATTAGTCATTTAATAATTTGTAAATTTAAAAATATAAAAATACAAAGCAAAGAACCAGTTTAACAAAATATTTGATACCAGTTGGTGAATGTGTTATTTCACTTTTATTCAATTAGCTTATTTAATTGAATAACTTTTTGAATTAATTTGTTTGGTCTAACTGCCGAATACCCAAAAATTAAACCTTTTTCTTTTTGTTCTCCAATATAACATTTACTTAAAGAAAATACATCTATGTTAGCATTTGCTAGTTTTTCTATAAGTTTTAATTCTTCTTTTTCTGTAGTTTCCTTTTTAAACATAGCCACCAAATGAAAACTACAAAACGCCTTTTGGCGAATATCAAGAAGCTTGTTTCCTTTTTCAAATTCTTTTAGAAAAAGAGAATGTCTGTTTTGTGCTACAGAAATACTATTTTTTATATGCTGAAAAAGATAATTTCTCTCAATAAATTGATTCATAACTACTTGAATAGATGGAGCTACAAAACGATGAGAGTGCTCTTGTAAAGCTTCAATTACTTTTGTTAAATATTTTGGAACAATCATGTAACCCAATCTAATTGATGGGTGTAAAAGTCTATTAAAAGTTCCCATGTAAATAGTTCTATCTTCTGAATCCATACTGTAAATACTGGGTAAGCTATGGTTGTAATTACCTATCTCATTTTCATAATCATTTTCAATTATTAAGGCTTTATTTACCGATGCCCATTCAATTATTTGCTTTCTTCTTTGTAAACTCATTTTTACACCTAACGGATAGTGGTTTGATGGTGTAACATGAACCATTTTAGGCTTCAAACTTGTTAGTGAATTCATCTCATTAATATCTATACCTTCTTGATCTAATGAGACGGGTAAAATTTTTGCATGATTACTTTTGAAAATTGAATGAACGTTTGGAAAAGTTGGGTTCTCTAAAATAACACAATCACTTTTTTCTATTAAAGTATTGGTAATTAAGTATAACGACTGTAGTGATCCTGAAACTATAACGATTTGTTCGTAATTACATTTAATATTTCTATTAACATTTAAATAATTTCGTATACTTTTTTTTAACTCTATCAAGCCTGTAGCGTGAGAGTATGTGAGTCCAGATGATTTAATATGACGCCAATAGGTGTTTAATAGTTTTTTCCATTGGTTTACAGGAAATTCATCTAATGGTGGTAAACCAGGTCTAAAAGCTAAATTATTACTAGGCAATCTATTTATTAGAGAAATATTATTTAAATATGACAAGCCTTTTTCATTAATTCTTGGATATTGGTCTTGATCAAAACTAACTAATCTTCCAGTATTTGTAGCAACTTCTATTACTTGATCATAATTAACTTTATATCCTGAGCCAGCCTTAGATAAAATTAACTTTTCTAATTTAAGTAATTCATAGGCTTTGTTTACTGTTGTTCTTGAAAGATTTAATTCTTCTGCCAATACTCTTGTTGATGGTAAAACCCATTGATGAGGTAAATCTTTATTTATTATGCTAATTTTTATTGCACGGTAAAGTACTATGTATTTATTAGAAGGTTTTATATTTATTTGAGTCGCAAAACCGTCTCTAATTCTATCTGAAGCAAATTTATAATTGGTATTCATTTTTTTTGGAAATTGGTATTTCAAAAGTAATAAATATTATAGGTTATTTATGATTTTAATAAATCATTTTGTGAAACTCAATTTAATAATAGGGTATTTCTTTGTTTTTTTTGTTCTAACAATGTGCAGCAATGATACTGTTTTAAGAGTTGATGACACTATTTTAAACGATAAAACTTCTGGGTCAGGCTTTTTTATTTATAACAATCAATATATTTTACACGAGAAAGAACTAAAAGTTTTCTTTTATATTCCAGAAATTATAAACACAAACACACCAATTGTTTTTGTTTTTCACGGTTCTGGTAGAAATGCCAAAGACTACAGAGATGCCATGATTAACAAAGCAAATGAATATCATTTTATTGTAATTGCACCCGAATTTTCAATTACTAATTTTCCTAATAGTGATAGTTATAACTTAGGAAATGTTTTTGTAGATGGTGATAACCCTTCTACTTCAACATTAAACCCCGAAGAAGATTGGACGTTCTCTGTAATAGAACCTTTGTTTGATTTTTTCAAAGAAACTATTAGCAATAACTCTTCTACCTATCATATTTTTGGGCATTCGGCTGGTGGTCAATTTGCACACAGATATGTACTGTTTAAACCCCATGCACGTTATAATCACGTTGTGGCTTCTGCATCTGGGTGGTATACCGCTACAGATTTAAATATTTCGTTCCCTTATGGGTTTTTTAATTCGCCTTTAGAAAATATCTCGTTTGAAAACCTGTTTCAAAAAAACTTAATAATACAAGTAGGTAATTTAGATAATAATCCTAATAGTTCTGGTCTAAGACATAACCTATTTGCAGATGCCCAAGGGCTAAACAGACTTGATAGAGCACACTATTTCTATAATAAAGCTACTATATTTGCGAATAATGCTAATTTAGAATTTAATTGGAAATTTCATATTATTGAAAATGCCAATCATGATTTTAGAATAGCTTCTATTAATGCGGCTAACTTAATTTTTAATTAATGACACTATGACATTATCAAAAAAAAATACTGGTCTTTTTTTAGGTCCTTTTATGTTTATAATGCTAATTCTTTTCTTTCATCCTGAAGGGTTAAGTAAGCCTGCAAACGCCATTTTAGCTTCGGCAGTATGGATAGCTATTTGGTGGATTACAGAAGTTGTAAATATTACTGTTACAGCTTTATTACCTATTGTGCTTTTTCCTTTAAGCGGTGGCTTATCATTACATGAAACAACAGCTTCTTATGGTCATAAATACATATTTCTTTTTATTGGTGGGTTTATTTTAGCCATTGCTATAGAAAAATGGCAACTACACAAACGAATAGCCTTAACTATAATTAAACTTGTAGGTACAAATATTGTTCACATAATTTTAGGTTTTATGGTAGCTACAGCATTTTTATCAATGTGGATATCTAATACCGCTACAGCCGTTATGATTTTACCCGTAGGAATAGCCATTATTTTACAACTAAAAGATAACCCCAATACTATAGAAGATGAAAATTTAATTTTTGGTAAAGCACTCATGCTTGCTATAGCTTACAGTGCCTCAATTGGAGGCATGGCAACATTAATTGGAACGCCACCAAATCTAGTTTTAGCTGGCGTAATTCAAGAAAATTATGGTGTAGAAATAACATTTTCTCAATGGTTTGCTTTTGGTTTTCCACTAAGTTTAATGTTTTTATTTTTAGCCTGGTTATACCTTACTCGTGTTGCTTTTAAGTTTAAGCAAAAAGAATTTCCAGGAGGAAAAAGTGAAATTAAAAGTCAATTAACGGCTTTAGGTAAATTTTCTTTTGAAGAAAAAACAATTTTTATTGTATTTGTCTTAACTGCTTTTGCTTGGATAAGCAGATCCTTTTTACTAAAACAATTTTTACCAGCTATTGATGACACAATTATTGCTATATGTTCGGCTTTAGTGTTATTTTTACTCCCAAGTAGTAAAAAAGGCAAATCGCTTTTAAATTGGAGTGATGCTGTTAAATTACCTTGGGGAATACTCATTTTGTTTGGAGGCGGAATGGCATTAGCACTGGGTTTTGAATCAAGTGGTTTAGCTCTTTGGATTGGTGAGCAATTAAAATCATTAAGTACCGTTCCTTTAATTATATTACTGTTAGTGATTATAGCTTCGGTTAATTTTATTACCGAAATCACTTCAAATCTGGCAACAACTGCTATGTTATTACCTGTTTTAGCATCTTTGGCTAATGCTATAGATGTTCACCCTTATTTCTTATTGGTTGGAGCAACTGTAGCAGCATCTTGTGCGTTTATGCTACCTGTTGCAACACCTCCAAATGCCGTTGTTTTTGGATCTGGCTATCTTGAAATAAACGATATG
>JALRJA010000276.1 GCA_023255235.1 Flaviramulus sp. | reverse complement strand
TAACTATTTATAGAGTCTGGTTCCATTGGATAATATTCGTCTAAATTAAACGAAACCACATTTTTAAAGCTTAAATGTTCTTCTTTATGTAACCTTACTAATTCTGCATACAAGCCTTTTGGAGATGAGCCTGTTGCTAATCCTAATATACAGGGTTGTTTTTGAGATTGCTTTACTTTTATAAGCTTTGCTATTTCTTTTGCAATGGCCTTAGATGCTTCAGTTGAGTTTTTGAAAACTACTGTGTCTGTATTTTCAAATCGCTTCTCAAATACTGTGGCTATGTCTATATTACTTTTTAACATTTCTTCTATAATTTAACTATTCCATTAATTTTGATTCCTACCTATTTTATATCCTCTTAAAGCAAAAAAGAGAATGATAGCATAACAAGGAATTAAAATCCAATAACTATGTGTTGCTGCTGTTGCCATTGCATCTGTTTCTGTTATGCCGTTTGCAATTAATTGGTGTTTGTTAGCATCTACAATTCTACCATATAAAGGCGGAATAATTGCTCCTCCTGAAATTGCCATAATTAGTAAAGCCGAAGCTGTTTTTGTAAACTTTCCTAAGCCTTCTAGTGTCAATGGCCAAATGGCAGGCCATACCAAAGCGTTTGCAATACCTAGTGCTGCAACAAACATTACCGAGTTAAAACCTGATGTGTTTATTATACAAACACTTAAAACTATACCTAAAATGGCACTAATTATTAATGCTGTTCGCTGTTTGATATATTTTGGAATTAAAAATACGCCTAAAGCATAGGTAACTACCATAGCCAACAAGGTATAGGTGGTGAAAAATTTGGCTTCTTCGCCTGTAAATCCTAATGAAATCCCATAGGCTATAATAGTATCTCCTGCTATTACCTCAGCACCAACATACACAAATAAGGCTAGTACCCCTAACCATAAATGTGGAAATTGAAAAATATTGGTTTTTATTGTCTCGCCTTCATTGTATGCTTCACTAGAAGCCGCCTCAATATGTGGTAATGGTGCTTTTCTAATAAGTATTCCTAAAACAAACAACACAATTGCCATTGTAATATAGGGTGTAAAAACACTATCTGCCATTGTATCGAGTAAGGTTTCCTTTTCTATATCTGAAACTGTTTTTAATTTGTCTTTTACTTGATCAATACCGGTTAATAAAATAGCTCCAAATATTACAGCTCCTAAAGCACCTGCTACTTTATTGGCAATACCCATAATAGCAATACGCTTTGCTCCACTTTCTATAGGACCCAAAATAGTAATGTATGGATTGGCGGCCGTTTGCAAAAGAGTCATGCCAACACCTTGTATAAATATTCCTGTTAGAAATACCCAATATGTTCTTGCTTCTGCAGCTGGTATAAAAACCAATGCACCAATACCCATAATTACTAAACCTAGAGACATGCCTTTTCTGTAGCCTATCTTATTTAAAATATAGGAGGCTGGTAAAGCCATTACAACAAAAGAAATATAGGAGGCTGATGCTACCAAATAGGATTGTGAATCGGTTAGCTCATTAATAATTTTCATAAATGGTATCAAAGCCCCGTTTATCCAGGTAACAAAACCGAATATGAAAAAGAGACCTGCTATAATAATGATTGGAACTAGTGTGTTGTTATTGTTTTGTGAATTTGACATAGTATTTGTATAAGTTTTGTGCTTTTTAGTTAAATTTCATTGTGTTTTTCTATAAAACTTTGTAGTAGTTTAAATTGATTTTTGGCACGGTCTAAATTATGTTCGCTATATTTAATTTTATAATATGTATCATTATTTAGATAATCTGTTAAAAACCTTAAACCCATTATAAATATCATGGTTTTTGCTCCAAGAGGTAAATACGTAATTTCTAAAGGGTTTAATGATGTTTTTACTTTTTCTAGAAATCCTTTGGTGTATGCTTTGTAATAATTTGAATTAAATTCAACTAAATCTAAATTGGTTTCATCTTCGGCTGCAGTATTGCATATTGTTCTAATGGCATCGCCAAAATCGTAATGAACAATACCAGGCATAACAGTATCAGTATCTATAACACAAAGCCCCTTGTTATCTTTTGTAAATAACGCATTAGATATTTTTGTGTCGTTATGTGTAACTCGTAATGTAAGTTGGCCTGATTCTTTAAGTTTATGAATAATATGCATCTCTTGTTTTAAATTGATAGCATAATCTATGCAAGCTGTAGCTTTAAATAGGCGTTCTTTTGATGCAGACTGTATTGCAGACATAAACTGTGAATACCTAAATGGCATATCATGAAATTTGGGAATAACTTCTATTAATTTAGTAACATCAAAATCGCTAGTTACATTTAAAAATTCGCCAAACAGCATACCACCTTGGTATGCAACTTCGCTATTTGTTACCACTTCAAAAGTTAAACTATCATCAATAAAACAGGAAAGATTCCAAAAATTACTGTTTTTGTCTTGATGATATGAATTACCTGCCTTTGTTTTTACAAATGTTAATACACGTCTTTCTAGTTCTTCTTTAGGTAAATTTTTTAGTTTATTTTTAATATGCAAACTTATAGCAACTTTATTATTTATTAAACCAGGAACATCTTTAAAAACACTATGATTAATGCGTTGTAAAACAAAATATGGTTTTTGAGTAGTTTCTATTAAATAGGTGTCATTGATATGACCAGAGTTTAATTCTTTATAAGATTTAAATTTACCATGGTGCTTAAATTGATTAAACACGTATTTTAATTGCTCTTTTAACATACTACCATAGGTTTTTGGGATAT
>JALRJA010000169.1 GCA_023255235.1 Flaviramulus sp. | reverse complement strand
AAAGAAGCGGCAATTATTTTTCCAGAAATTCATTTTGTGCCAATTGCCATTCAGCGTTTTGGAACTCAATATACTATTATTCCAAGAGGGAACACTAAGTTTGAAAGAGGCGATAATGTAGTTTTTATAACCTCTGAAGGTGGTGGCGAAGAACTTTGTAAACTTACCGGTAAAGCCAATAGAGAGATAAAAGATGTTATGATTTTAGGCGGAAGCCAAATTGGATTTAAATCGGCAAGAGAGTTATCTGCAAAAGGATTTAACATTAAATTGCTAGTAGAAAACAAAGAACGTGCTTTTGATATTGCAGATGAGCTACCCAATGTTCTGGTAATTCATAGCGATGGACGAAATGTTGATTTGCTCGACGAAGAAAACATAAGCGATATGGATGCCTTTATTGCCGTTGGTCAAAACTCTGAAACCAATATTATGTCTTGCTTGGTAGCAAAATCTAAAGGTGTAAAAAAAACCATTGCACTAGTAGAAAATATGGATTATTTTGAACTATCGCATTCGGTTGGTATAGAAACCCTTATAAATAAAAAATTATTAGCAGCCAATACCATTTTCAGATACATTAGAAAAGGCGAAGTTGTAGCCATGACCAAACTAAACAATATGAATGCCGAATTATTAGAGTTTGAAGTAAAAAACACTTCGGCAATTTGTAATAAATATATTAAAGATGTTGATTTTCCTCGCTCTGCAATAATTGGTGGTGTTATTAGAAACGGAATTGGTATGATAGCTCTTGGTAGTTTTAAAATACAACAAGGAGACCGTGTTGTGGTATGTTGTTTATTACAATCAATAAAAGGCGTTGAAAAACTTTTTCGCTAGTACTAAATGAAACTAAACTTCAAAATAATTTGTCACTTTTTAGGGCTTCTGCTGTTATTCAATGGCGGTTTTATGCTTTTATCTGCTTTAATTAGCATACTATATAAAGATGGTGTTACACTTCAAATTTTTATAGCAGGTATTACAACTATTGTTGCAGGCTTGCTCACTATGGTTTTTACAAGAAACCACAGTAAAGAAATGAATAAACGCGAAGGTTATATAGTAGTGGCCTTTGGCTGGATAATTATGTCATTATCAGGTACATTACCCTATATTTTAACAGATAGTATTTCAAGTTTTACAAATGCCTTTTTTGAAACTATGTCTGGTTATACAACCACAGGAGCTACTATTTTAAACGATATAGAAGCCGTGCCAAAAGGCGTTTTGTTTTGGCGAAGTTTAACACACTGGATAGGTGGTATGGGTATTATTGTTTTGGCTATAGCCATTTTACCCTTATTAGGCATAGGTGGCATGCAGCTTTTTGCCGCAGAAGCACCAGGACCAAGTACAGACAAACTACACCCTAGAATTACAGATACAGCAAAAAGACTCTGGCTTATTTATTTTGGCTATACAGCTGCAGAAACCATTTTACTACAAGTAGCAGGCATGTCTTTTTTTGATGCCGTTAACCATGCCCTGTCAACCCTATCAACAGGCGGTTTTTCTACAAAAAACGCCAGTATAGCTTATTGGAATGAGCAGCCCATAATTCAATACATCATTATACTATTTATGTTTTTAGCAGGCACCAACTTTGTGTTAAGCTACTTTGCATTTAAAGGAAAAGTTCAAAAAATAATAAAAGACGACGAGTTTAAACTATACTTTAAGTTTATCATCATATTCACTCTCATAGCAGCTGTAATTATATACTTTAGGGCAGATGCCTCTTCATCTACAATATATCACTCTGAGGTTTATGGCGAAATAGAAAGTG
>JALRJA010000167.1 GCA_023255235.1 Flaviramulus sp. | reverse complement strand
ACGATTCTTTTAAATGCCTTTAAAGAGTTGTGGCAACAAAACTTCGCAAACAAACTTTTTTATCACGTTAGCACAGATGAGGTTTATGGTACGCTTGGAGAAACGGGATTATTTTCTGAAACCACATCTTATGACCCTAATTCACCATATTCAGCATCAAAAGCAAGTTCTGACCATTTTGTAAGAGCTTATGGAGAAACGTATAATATGCCTTATGTTATAAGTAACTGTTCAAATAATTATGGGGCAAATCAGTTTCCAGAAAAACTAATACCATTATTTATAAATAACATTATTAATAACAAGCCCTTACCTGTTTATGGCGATGGGAACTACACCAGAGATTGGTTATATGTAAAAGACCACGCCATTGCCATTGACTTAATTTTTCATAGTAAAAAAAACAAAGAAACATATAATATTGGAGGGTTTAATGAATGGAAAAACATAGATTTAGTTAAGCTTTTGTGTAAACAAATGGATACTAAACTAGGAAACCTTAAAGGCACATCAGAAAAGCTAATAACCTATGTTAAAGATAGACCAGGACACGATTTACGTTATGCTATAGATGCCTCCAAAATAAATGCAGAATTGGGCTGGAAACCAACAGTTACCTTTGAAGAAGGTCTTGATAAAACAATAGATTGGTACCTTAATAATGAAGATTGGTTAAACAATGTAACTAGCGGCGACTATCAAAAATATTATCAAAAGCAGTATGGGGGTTAGATTGGTTAAGAAGTTAAGAAGTTAAGAAGTTATGAAGTTATGGAGTTAAGAAGTTAAGAGGTTATGGAGTTATGAAGTGAAGAAGTTATGGAGTTAAGAAGTTATGGAGTTAAGAGGTTATGGAGTTAAGAAGTTAAGAAGTTAAGAAGTTAAGAAGTTAAGAAGTTATGGAGTTATGAAGTTAGGAGGTTATGGAGTTATGAAGTGAAGGAGTTGAGAAGTGAAGAAGTTATGGAGTGAAGGCTTAAGACCTTATTCCTCAACATATAACAGCATAACAACGCAACCATATAACAAGGTAACACCGTAACAGCATAACAACGTAACTATATAACAAGACAACACCGTAACCATATAACAACGTAACCATATAACAAGATAACCATATAACAAGATAACAGCATAACCCCACAAAAATTAATAAATCAACATGAGCCCCAATTCACATAAAGATTTAAAAGTATGGCAGGAATCTATGGATTTGGTTGAAAAAATATATCAACTTACAAACTCATTCCCTAGTAACGAGCAGTTTGGTTTAGTGTCTCAAATGAGACGTAGTGCCGTATCAATTCCGTCTAATATAGCCGAAGGAGCAGGGAGAAAAGGAAGCAGAGAATTTGGGCGGTTTTTGTATATTGCTATGGGCTCTTTATCGGAGTTAGAAACACAATTTGAAATATCCCAAAGATTACAATATGTAACAAAACAAGAGGATATAGGCGAAATAATTATCTATATAAGGCGAATGCTTTCCAAATTAATTAAAAGTATAACACCATAACAATATAACTACATAACACCATAACTATATAACACCATAACTACATAACAACAAGATAACACCATAACAAAATAACAGCATAACAAAATAACCACATAACCAGACAATGAAAGGAATAATACTTGCAGGCGGATCAGGAACCAGATTACACCCATTAACATTAACGGTAAGTAAACAACTCATGCCTATTTATGATAAGCCTATGATTTACTATCCGCTATCAACATTAATGTATGCAGGAATCAATGACATATTAATTATTTCAACACCTAAAGATTTACCCTTGTTTAAAGATTTATTAGGAGATGGCAAAAAGTATGGCTGTACATTTCAATATGCTGTACAAGAAGCCCCTAACGGATTAGCCGAAGCATTTTTAATTGGCGAATCGTTTATAGGAAACGACAAAGTAGCATTAATATTAGGCGATAATATTTTTTACGGAACAGGGTTAGCTAAACTTTTACAAGCCAACAACAACCCCAATGGAGGCGTTATTTATGCATATAGGGTACACGATCCGCAACGGTATGGTGTGGTAGAGTTTAATGATGATGGGCAAGCTATATCTATTGAAGAAAAACCAACTAAACCCAAATCTAATTATGCCGTACCCGGAATTTATTTTTATGATAACCAGGTTGTTAATATTGCTAAAAACATAAAGCCAAGCCACAGAAGAGAACTTGAAATAACCGATATAAACAAAGAATATCTTAAACAAGGTCAACTTAATGTTAGTATATTAGACCGAGGAACCGCATGGCTAGATACAGGCACATTTCAATCCCTTATGCAAGCATCACAATTTGTTGAGGTTATTGAAGAACGACAAGGACTCAAAATAGGCTCTATAGAAGCTGCTGCTTTTGAAATGGGCTATGTTAACGAAAAACAATTTAAAGCTTTAGCACAACCACTACTTAAAAGTGGTTATGGTAAAAATTTATTAGGATTATTGAATAGGAAAAAATGATAGCAAAAGAAACTAAATTACAAGGATGCTTTATTTTTGAACCTAAAATTTTTGAGGATTACAGAGGCTATTTTTTTGAAAGTTTTAACCAAAACACCTTTAACGAGATAATTGGTAAAAATATCAATTTTGTTCAAGACAATGAATCTTTTTCTCAAAAAGGAACCTTAAGAGGGCTTCATTACCAACAAGGAGCATATGCCCAAGCTAAACTAGTTAGAGTTATTCAAGGAAAAGTTTTAGATATAGCTGTCGATATTAGAAAAAATTCACCCACTTTTGGAGAGTATGTTTCTGTAGAATTATCAGAAGAGAATAAAAACCAATTATTTATACCAAGAGGTTTTGCACATGGTTTTGTGGTGTTAAGTGATAAGGCTATATTTTCTTATAAATGCGATAATTTTTATAATAAACAATCAGAAGGCGGCATTCTATACAACGATAAAACGTTAAACATTGATTGGAAGTTAAAATACGATGAATTAATTCTTTCTGAAAAAGATTTAGAATTACCAACATTTGAAGCTTTTTGTAGTTTACAGCTAGAGGAGTAATCATGGAGTAATCTGTTATTCCGACGCAAGGAGGAATCTCAAAAAGCAAAAGGTTAACTATTTTTTAAATGAGTAAACAACAAAAAACACTATTAGCCAAGCCACAACAAACCACAACCATTTTGGTAACAGGAGCCAATGGTCAACTAGGTAAGTGTATTAAAGATATTGAAGATATTAACCCCAATCTAAAATATATTTTTACAGACTTCTT
>JALRJA010000139.1 GCA_023255235.1 Flaviramulus sp. | reverse complement strand
GTGAGTATGCCCAAGAAAATGAGCACCCACTGGTCTGCGATATCGAAATTGCAGATTAATTTCGCATTGAGCGTTTAAACAATAGGCAAAAATAGCGGCTGTATAATCACTACCCTCTCTTCCTAGCGTGGTGGTAAAATTATTGGCATCACTACCCAAAAATCCTTGTGTTATGTTTAATACAGATTTGTTACACCTTGTTGTTATTAAATGCTGAGTTTCTTCCCAATTAACATTGGCGCGTCTGTAATAACTATCGGTTTTAATAAAATCTCTTACATCTAACCAGTTGTTTTGCAATCCAGAAAAATTTAAATAGTCACTAATTATGGTAGTTGAAACTAGTTCTCCAAAACCAACAACTTGATCATAAACAAAATTATAATCTGGTGATTTGTTTGTAATTAAAAAAGAATCTAACTCATTAAAAAGCATCGCTATTTTTTTAAAAACAGCGTGATTTTCGTTAGGAAATAAATCTAAAAGAATTTCATTATGATACTTTTTAACCTCTTGAAGTGAGCTTTGTAATGTGTCTTTATTTTTAAAATAATTTGTAACAACTACTTCTAAAGCATTAGTGGTTTTACCCATTGCAGATACAACAATAAGCGTGTTTTTGTAACCCACTTTTTGCAAAACAGATACTAGGTTTTTTACACCATTAGCATCTTTAATAGAAGCACCACCAAACTTAAATACTTGCATGTTATAAATTTGCTACATAATTATTTATTGCGGCTTCATCTAGCCATACCACATCCCAATCTCTCAAAACTTTTGCACCTTTTTTTTCATAAAATACAATAGCTGGTTCATTCCAATCAATCACTTCCCAGTTTATACGTTTAACACCTAAACTGTGTGCGTGTTTTACAACTTCATCTAATAATGCTGTTCCTATACCTAAACCTCTTTTTGTTTGCCTTACAATTAAATCTTCTAAATGCAAAATTTTGCCTTTCCAGGTTGAATAGCGATTGTAAATTAATGCAATACCTTCAATTTTTGAATTTACTTCTGCAACAAAACAATGAAAAGCAGGGTGTTTTGCAAAGCCATCATTTTCTAAATCGGTAACCGTTAGCTCAACAGCATCAGGTTCTTTTTCAAAACTAGCCAGTTCTTTTATCAATTCTAAAACTTGAGCCATGTCTGATTTTTTAGACTCTCTAATTATAAAATTCATGTGTTGAAATTTTTTTCAAATATAGTTTAAAGTTGAATAATTATTTATCTAGCAAGAAAACGTTGTAGTTCTTTAAAAATTGATTGATATTTGCATAAACAAAAATAAATGACTCACAAAAAGCAAACCTTAGGAGAGTTCATTATAGAAAATCAATCTTCTTTTAAATACTCCTCTGGCGAATTATCAAGTTTAATAAACTCCATTAGATTGGCAGCTAAAGTAGTAAACCACGAAGTAAATAAAGCCGGATTGGTAGATATTATTGGCGTAGCAGGAGATACTAATATACAAGGTGAAGACCAACAAAAACTAGATGTATATGCTAATGACAAGTTTATACAAACACTCACCAATAGAAATATTGTATGTGGTATTGCTAGCGAAGAAGAAGATGATTATATTTCTATAAATAGCCAAGATGAAAATCACCAAAATAAATATGTGGTTTTAATAGACCCTCTTGATGGGTCTTCAAATATAGATGTGAATGTATCTGTTGGTACTATTTTTTCAATTTACAGGCGTGTAACACCAGTAGGAACACCTGTAACACTAGGTGATTTTTTACAAAAAGGCACTCAACAAGTTGCTGCAGGATATGTAGTTTATGGAACTTCTACCATGTTGGTTTATACAACCGGTAATGGTGTTAATGGCTTTACTTTAAATCCGGCTATTGGTTCTTTTTACTTATCACATCCCAATATGCAATTTCCAGAAAACGGCAGTATTTATTCTGTTAATGAAGGTAACTATATTCATTTCCCACAAGGGGTTAAAAATTATATTAAATATTGCCAATTGGAAGAAGATGATAGACCTTACACTTCAAGATATATTGGGTCTTTAGTTTCTGATTTTCACAGGAATATGATAAAAGGTGGTATTTATTTATACCCTAAAAGTTCTAAAAACCCTAACGGGAAACTTCGCTTACTTTATGAATGTAATCCTATGGCTTTTTTAGCCGAACAAGCCAACGGAAAAGCTAGTGATGGTTTTACAAGAATTATGGATATTGAACCCACAGAACTCCACCAACGCGTACCTTTTATTTGCGGAAGCAAAAATATGGTTGAAAAATGTGAAGCGTTTATGCGAGATGCCCAATAAAAATGTGAAGCTACATTATAAATTCAGATGTATTGCTAGACTGAATACTACATAGCTACCAAATCGCCTGTTATATCTTTTGATGGTAAATTTGATTTGCCCATTAAAAATAAATCAACTTGTCTTGCGGCTTCTCTTCCTTCTGAAATTGCCCAGACAATTAATGATTGTCCGCGTCTCATATCGCCTGCTGTAAAAATATTAGGAATATTGGTTTGATACTTTCCGTATTCGGCTTTATAGTTAGAACGTACATCTTTTTCTATACCTAATTTATCTGCCAAAGTACTTTCAGGTCCTGTAAAACCTAGTGCTAATAACGCCAAGTCGCAAGGCCATATTTTTTCGGTGCCTTCAATTTCAATTAATTGCGGGCGTTCGCCTAGTTCTATTTTCCATTCAACCTGAACTGTTTTTAAAGCCGTTAGTTTGTTGTTTTTATCAGTTATAAATTCTTTGGTGTTTATGAGCCAGTTTCTTTCAGCACCTTCTTCATGAGATGATGATGTTTTTAACTGAAGTGGCCAATAAGGCCATGGTGTTGTAGGCGAACGGTGTCCTGGAGGTTTTGGCATAATTTCAAAATTTACTACCGATTTTGCTCCATGACGATTTGAAGTACCAATACAATCTGAACCTGTATCGCCACCACCAATTACAATAACATGCTTATTTGTTGCCATAATTTGGTTTTCAACCTTTTTCCCAAACAATACTTTGGTTTGTTGAGTTAAAAAATCCATAGCCTGAACAACGCCGTCTGCATCAATGCCAGGAGTTGGTAAACTGCGTCTTTCTGTAGCACCACCACATAACACAACAGCATCAAACGATTTTAGTTTTTTAACATCATAATTAACCCCAACATTAACATTGGTTTTAAAGTTGATGCCTTCTGCCTCCAAAATGGCTAAACGCCTATTTATTATTTCCTTTTCCATTTTAAAATTAGGAATCCCGTAGCGTAATAACCCGCCTATTTCATCATCTCTTTCAAAAACAGTTACCGTATGCCCTGCTCTGTTTAGTTGTTGGGCTGCTGCTAAACCAGCAGGACCAGATCCTACAATAGCAACGGTTTTGTTGGTTCTAAGCTTTGGTGGTTGAGGTTTTATCCAGCCTTCTTTAAAAGCACGCTCTACAATATTTTTTTCAATATTTTCTATAGATATAGGATCTTCAATAATGCCTAGCACACACGATTTTTCACATGGTGCCGGACATAACCGCCCTGTAAATTCTGGGAAATTGTTTGTAGAATGTAATAACCACGATGCTTTTTGCCATTCGCCTTGATGTACCATATGGTTAAAATCAGGGATTAAATTACCTAAAGGACAACCGCTATGGCAAAACGGAATACCGCAATCCATACAACGAGAGCCTTGTTTTGTAATTTCTTCATCGCTTAAAGGCACTGTAAATTCTTTATAATGCTTTAAGCGTTCTTTAACTGGCTTATAGCCTTCATCTTGTCTTTCAAATTCTTTAAATCCTGTTACTTTTCCCATGACATTATGTTGTTGTTAATTCTTCTACCATTGGTTCTTCGGTTTCAATACGTTTTAAAGCACGTTTATATTCTATTGGCATTACTTTTACAAAGTGTTTTAAGCTTGTTTGCCAATTTTGTAATACTGATTTAGCAAGATTACTATTGGTGTAAAGGGCGTGTTTTTCTATCAATTCTTTTAAATCAATTTGATCTTGATTTAATACTTGTTCAAATTCAATTGTTTCAGTATTACATAACCCATTAACAAATTTATTTTCTGGGTCATAAACATAGGCAATACCGCCACTCATTCCGGCTGCAAAATTTCGTCCTGTTTTACCAAGTACTACTACTTTACCTCCTGTCATATATTCACAGCAATGGTCTCCCACACCTTCTACAACAGCTGTTGCACCAGAGTTTCGTACAGCAAAACGCTCGCCGGCAATCCCATTTATGTAAGCTTGTCCATGAACAGCACCAAATAAACACACATTACCAACTATAATATTTTCTTCGGCTATAAAGTCGGCTTTTTCGGGTTTTTTAACTATTAGTTTTGCTCCAGATAATCCTTTGCCTAAGTAATCGTTAGTATTTCCTTCAAGAGTAAATGTTAAGCCATGTGCACCAAACGCTCCAAAACTTTGTCCGGCAGAGCCTTTAAAATTAATATTTAAGGTGTCTTCTGGTAAGCCTAAATGTCCGTAAATTTTGGAAATTTCGTTACTTACAATAGCACCTACTGTTCTATTAACATTACTTATAGGATATTGTAATGTCATTTTTTCTTTTCTATATAAGGCTCTATGAGAATCTTTTAAAATAGTAAAATCTAAAACATGATCAATATTATGGTCTTGTTTTGTGGTGTTTTTAACAATCATTTGCTTGTAAGCATTAGGTCTATGAAGAATGCTTGACAAATCTAACCCTTTAGCTTTATAGTGTTTTATGGCTTTATTGGCATTTATTTTGTGTGTTTGCCCTACCATTTCATCAAGTGTTCTAAATCCTAATTGTGCCATAATACCTCTTAACTCTTCGGCTATATAGTAAAAGAAATTAATAACGTGTTCAGGAGTGCCTTTAAAGTTTTTTCTCAATTCTTTGTCTTGAGTAGCTACACCTACTGGGCATGTGTTTAAGTGGCATTTGCGCATCATAATACAACCAGAGGCTACCAATGGTGCCGTTGCAAAACCAAACTCTTCGGCACCTAAAAGGGCAGCAATTGCAACATCTCTACCTGTTTTTAATTGCCCATCACATTCTACAACAATTCGGCTTCTTAAATTATTTAAAACTAGAGTTTGTTGAGCTTCTGCTAAGCCTAATTCCCATGGTAATCCGGCGTGTTTTAATGAGGTTAATGGCGATGCACCTGTGCCGCCATCATAACCAGAAATAAGAACCACATCTGCTTTCGCTTTTGCTACACCTGCAGCAATAGTGCCAACACCAACTTCTGATACTAATTTTACATTAATTCTAGCATCGCGATTTGCGTTTTTTAAATCGAAAATTAATTGTGCTAAATCTTCAATAGAATAAATATCGTGATGCGGTGGTGGTGATATTAACCCTACAAACGGGGTTGAGTTTCGAGCGGCTGCAATCCAAGGTAAAACTTTATAACCAGGTAATTGCCCACCTTCGCCTGGTTTAGCTCCTTGAGCCATTTTAATTTGAATTTCTTTGGCGTTTGTGAGGTAGTGTGAAGTAACTCCAAAACGACCTGATGCAACTTGTTTAATTGCAGAATTGCGGCTATCTCCATTCATATCTGGATGAAAACGCTTTCTGTCTTCACCGCCTTCGCCAGAATTTGATTTACCGCCAATTCTATTCATGGCTATGGCTAAATTTTCATGGGCTTCTCGTGAAATTGAACCATAAGACATAGCACCTGTTTTAAAACGCTTTACAATTTCTGTCCAAGGTTCTACTTCATCTAAAGGAATAGGGTCTAAATTATCAAATTCAAATAAGCCTCTAATTGTCATCAAATTTTCAGCCTGTTCATTGATGGTTTTTGCATAAATATCATAGCTGTTTTGATCGCTTAATCTAACGGCTTGTTGTAATTTAGCAACGGTTGTAGGGTTAAATAAGTGGCGTTCACCGTTTCGTCTCCAACGGTAATCGCCTCCAATGTTAAGTCCTAAACGTTTATCAATTAAATTATCTGGATATGCTTGTTTGTAGCGTTCATTGATTTCTTTTTCTATTTCATACAAGCCTATTCCTTCAATTCTAGAAGCTGTGTATGGGAAATATTTTTCTACAAACTGAGAATTGAATCCTACTATTTCAAAAATTTGAGAACCTCTGTATGAATGCAGTGTTGAGATTCCTATTTTGTTCATAATTTTTAAAAGCCCTTTTCCTATTGCTTTGTTAAAATTTTCAACGGCTTTATCTTCATCCATATTAGTAATGAATCCTTCTTTAACTTGCATTCTTATAATTTCGTTTACCATATAGGGGTTTATAGCACTTGCACCATAGCCAAATAGGGTTGCAAAATGATGTGGTTCACGAGGTTCGGCAGATTCAATAATGATATCAAAATATGAGCGTTTACGCAAACGATTCATTTGGTGGTTTACATAAGAGCAAGCAAGTAAGGCAGGAATAGGAGCAAAGTCTTGATTTACGCCTCTATCAGATAAAATGATGATGTTTGTTTTTCTTTCAAGTGCCTTTTCAACCTGTATAATAATATTTTCTAAGGCATCTTCAAGCCCATTTAATCCTTTTGATTTTGGATATAAAATTTGAATGGTTTCTGCTTTAAAACTTTCAATTGAAATGGTTCTTATTTTTTCTAAATCGGCATTTGATATTACCGGATTTTGAATTCGTAATTTTCGGCATTGCCTTTCTGTGATACTAAAAATATTGCGATCTTTTCCAAGATTCAAGCTAATATCGGTTACTATTTCTTCACGAATACCATCTAAAGGAGGGTTTGTAACCTGTGCAAATAATTGCTTAAAATAGTTTGAAATAAGTTGTGGTCTATCAGATAAAACAGCCAAAGGCGTATCAATTCCCATAGAGCCAAGAGCTTCTTTCCCATCAACAGCCATAGGTGTTATTACCTCTTGAATATCTTCAAAAGTATAGTTAAATAAGCGTTGTCTTGTTTTTATATCAATAGTTTCAATAGGGCAGGTTGTGTTGGTGTAAGGCACATCTCTTAAGTGTAGCCTAGTTTTATCGAGCCATTGTTTGTAAGGTCTTTCTAAAACAATTTTACTTTTAATTTCTTCGTCTTTTATGATACGTCCTTTGTTCATATCAACCAAGAACATTTTTCCGGGTTCTAATCTACCATGACTTAAAATATCTTCTGGAGCAATATCTACCACTCCTATTTCAGATGACATAATTAATTTACCACTTTTTGTAACGGTATATCTGGAAGGTCTTAAACCGTTTCTATCTAATAAAGCACCTATGTAATCGCCGTCTGTAAAAGGTACCGAAGCTGGTCCGTCCCATGGTTCCATAATGCAGGCATTGTATTCGTAGAAAGCCTTGCGGTCGTTAGACATGGTTTTATGTTTTTCCCAAGCTTCAGGAATCATCATCATCATAATTTCTGGTAGTGAGCGTCCGGTATGGGTTAATAATTCAACAACCATATCCATAGATGCCGAATCTGATTTTCCTGGAAGAATTATAGGGAATAATTTATCTATTTGAGGTCCAAAGACATCACTTTTCATAATTTCTTCACGCACACGCATTCTGCTAACATTACCGCGCAATGTATTTATTTCTCCATTTTGACACATAAAACGAAACGGTTGTGCCAATTCCCAAGTAGGCATGGTGTTGGTTGAGAAACGTTGATGAACCAAAGCCAATCGGGTTACTAAATCTTTTTGTTGTAAATCTGTATAATAAGGACCAATATCTTCTGGCATTATAATACCTTTATATATTAAGGTAGTTGTAGATAAACTTGGTAGGTAAAAATACTCACTTTCAGAAATTTTAGACTTTCTTATGGTGTGTTCAGCAATTTTTCTAGCTGCATATAATTTTGCTTTAAAAGTGGCTTCATCAATTTCATTGGTTTTTCCAACAAATATTTGCTCTATAGCTGGTTCTGAAGCTTTAGCTATCTCTCCTAAATGAGATGATTCTACGGGTACTTTACGCCATCCTAATATTGAAAGCCCTTGCGTTTTTATTTCTTCTTCAAAAGTGGTTTTACAAAATTTATATTGGTTAGCTGTCTTAGGAAGAAAAACCATACCTACAGCATATTCTCTAGGTTGTGGGATAGTAAAATTGCATACTCTTTGAAAATATTCGTGTGGAATATCAATTAATAAGCCAGCACCATCTCCGGTTTTACCGTCGGCACTTACGCCACCTCGGTGCTCTAGTTTTACTAAAATTTCTAAAGCATCATGAATGATTTGATTTGTTTTTTCTCCTTTTAGATTACAAATAAATCCCGCACCACAATTTTCATGTTCAAATTCAGGTAAATATAGTCCTTGTTTCTTCAGCATAATCAACAATTTTTTGAATTAAAATTTGAGTTGAAGCGTAAAGATATATACTACGGTTTGATTAACAATAATGGGTATTTCATTATTTCGATTTTATAAGATAAGGCTTTATAAAAATAAGTATATAACAATATTAAACACTTTTTTTAACAAATACACAATTCACAAAACTTAGCAATAATTCACTTATATATAAATTAATAGTAGTAAATGATAGAATTTATAATAAAAATGGCATAAAAAATTATAAAACACTAACAATTTTTCAAAGATCCCCATTGTTAATAAATCAAAAAAACTAGTTTTATTATTTATACCCTTAAAAAAATAGGGCTAAAATTATGTTATTAATAAAAAACCATACATTACCCCTATTTTTTATGGGGGTTAAAGTTTTTTGATATAGTTTTGGGTTGTT
>JALRJA010000134.1 GCA_023255235.1 Flaviramulus sp. | reverse complement strand
TACTGGCTTCCAAAACCTCTTTTTCTATTTCTTTAGTGTTTGAACAACCAATGCTTAATAATGGTATTAAAACGATTGCAATTAGTGAGAAAATTTTTTGTTTCATATTGTTATGTATTTTAGGTGAATTACATAGCAAATTTAAAACAGCATACTAATTCAAACCTGTACCTTTTGACACAAGTAAAAAATATTTTTTATAATAATTCTATTTCTTTAAACTTTAGGTTTACAATACCTGAATGTTCAAATTGTTTTAAGGTTTTTGAAATAACTTCTCGAGTCGTACCTAATTCTTTTGCTAATTGACTGTGTGAAAGATTAATTACAGAAGAATTGGTTTTATTTGTAATTAATTCTAAGTAGTCTAGTAGGCGTTTATCAATTTTATTGAATGCTAGTTTTTTATAAGAACGAAGCAAATCTTCATAACTAAAAATAAATGAATTGGTGGTAAAGGTATTCCAAGAAGGATATTTAATACACCATTCTGAAATATATCTCACAGGAATTTTTATAATAGTAGAATCTTCTATAGCTTTTGCATTAATAATGCTTTTGCAATCTCTAAACGATGCAGAAAGTGATAACACACATGTTTGAATGGGTTCTACGTAGTAAAGTAGTATTTGGCGGTCTTCATTTTCTTGCCAAACGCGAACCTTTCCTTTAACAACCAAGGCTAACCATTTTATGTATTTGCCTTGTTCTAAAATATAGGTGTTTTTTGAAACATCTTGTAAAACACCAATATCAAGAATTTTTTCTTTTAATGGGTCTTCAGTTATCTTCAAAGCTTTAAATAGTAGGTCAAATTCTGTCATTTATTAACTGTTTTAAAGCTTAAAATAAAAATAGGCATTACTAATTGATTTAGGGTTTCAAACAAAAGTAGCAGAAATTTTACACAAATTCAAATGTGTAAGGAAATGGGTTTTTTTAAATTGGCTTGACAGAGTTATTCTTCTAAAAAAGGATAGCGATAATCTGTTGGAGTTACAAAGGTTTCTTTTATCATTCTGGGAGATACCCAACGTAATAAGTTTTGTGCACTACCTGCTTTATCATTAGTTCCTGAAGCTCTGGCACCGCCAAATGGTTGTTGACCAACAACGGCACCTGTAGGTTTATCGTTTATATAAAAATTGCCGGCACTATTTTGCAAAGCTTCAGTGGCTTGATTAATGGCATATCTATCGGTTGCTAAAATAGCACCTGTTAAGGCATATTCACTAGTTTCATCAACTAATTTTAAGGTTTCAGCATAGGTATCATCTTCATAAACATAAATAGTAATTACAGGACCAAAAATTTCTTCGCACATGGTTCTAAATTTTGGATTTGTAGTAACCACAACGGTTGGCTCTATAAAATATCCTTTGGATTTATCGTAGTTTCCTCCTGCAACAATTTTTGCATCCGATTGAGTTTTAATATAGTCGATATACCCTGCAATTTTATCAAACGAATTTTCGTCTATT
>JALRJA010000127.1 GCA_023255235.1 Flaviramulus sp. | reverse complement strand
CCTGGTATAACAACAATTAACGGAATGATAAGCTTTAAAAAAGCGGCTAATAAAATTCCTTTTTGTGCCTCTTTTAAAGATTTTGCAGACAATGTTCTTTGAATAATATATTGATTAAAACCCCAATAATATAAATTGGCTACCCACATACCACCAACAAGCACACCAAGTCCGGGTAAGTTTTTATATTCTGGATTAGATTTATCTAGTATCATTTCAAATCGTTCTGGTACCGCATCAAAAACCGTACTTAATCCTGCTATTACGCCTTCGCCACCAGATACCGTATTTAATGCAAGATAAGTAGTTACCAAACCGCCAAGCACAAGAAAAATAACTTGAATAACATCTGTCCAAGCAACAGCAGACAAACCACCATACAATGAATAGGCTGCCGCAAATAATGCTAAACCAATAACGCCATAAATTAATGGAATACCTATTATAGTTTCTAATGCTAATGAGCCTAAATATAATACCGTAGTAAGGTTTACAAAAACATATAAAGCAATCCAGAAAACCGCCAAAATGGTTTTTAAATTGGTTGAAAAACGTTTTTCTACAAATTCAGGAATGGTGTAAAGCCCTTTTTCAATAAAAATGGGTAAAAAGTATTTACCGACAATAATTAAGGTAATGGCTGCCATCCATTCATAAGAGGCTATTGCCAGTCCTGAAGCAAAGCCAGAGCCAGACATTCCTATAAATTGTTCAGCTGAAATATTGGCTGCAATTAACGACGCACCAATAGCCCACCATGGTAATGATTTACTTGCTAAAAAATAATCTTCTGCATTTTTTTGATGCCCCGCTTTATCGCGAGAAACCCACAACCCTACGCCTAAAATTAAAACGGCGTAAGCAATAAAGACTATATAGTCCCACATTTCAAATCCTGTTGTCATATATTATTAAGTTTAGTTAATTAGTACTCAAGAAGTCAAATATAGAGAATTAATTTAAATATTTAGTATAAATATTATTTTAAAACCAAACTAGTATGGTCTGGTAGGTTTTTAGAATAAATTGATTATATTTGTATTATATTATGATTGTTGTTAAAAGAAAAATAGGTGTTCCAAAATACAAGCAAATTATCCAGTCTATTGAGCAGGCTATACTGTCTGGCGTGTTACAAAAAGGAGATCAATTACCTTCTATAAATAGTATTAAAAACAAGCACAAGCTTTCAAGAGATACTGTTTTAATGGCTTTTAACTATTTGAAAACGCGTGGCATTATTCAGTCTGTAGTTGGGAAAGGCTATTATGTAGCGAGTGAAAACATTACTGTTACCCAAAAAATATTCCTACTCTTTGATGAGCTAAACGCTTTTAAAGAAGATTTATATAATGCCTTTTTAAAGCATTTAGGAAACCATATTCAAGTCGATATTTTTTTTCATCATTTCAACAAAAAAATATTCCGGAAATTGATAAATGACAATTCTGGCGATTATCATTTTTATGTTATTATGCCCGCAAACTTAAAAAATACGCATAAACTAATAAAAAATTTACCCAAAGACAAGGTCTATATTTTAGACCAAGTTCATGCCGATTTATTAGACTACCCAGCAATTTATCAAAATTTTGAGAAAGCTATCTTTAACAATCTAAACGATGTAAAAACGCAAATTAAAAAATATAAAAAACTCATTCTTATTTTTGATAAAGAAAAGCAGCCACAAGGAATGCATAAAGGCTTTGTTGAATTCTGTAAAAAAAATGCCATTCCTTTTGAAGTTATTAATTCTGCAATTAGCAAAGAAATTGAAGTTGGTGAATTATTCATTATCCCTGATGATAAAAATTTGCTTCAAATAATTAAAAACATTAAAACCCACAACTTAGTTCTTGCTAAAGATGTTGGTATTATATCGTATAATGATGCTTTGTTAAAAGAAATTGTTGAAGGCGGTATAACAACCATTTCAACAGATTTTAATTTAATGGGAAAACGGCTAGCTGAAATGATACTAAACAAAGAAGCTATTCAAGTTGAAAACCCCAATAAACTTATTATTAGAAATTCGTTTTAACCAAACAAAATATGTTGTACAAAGTCATAAAAAATAAACAGTCAACTATTTTAGAAATTACAGATTCTAAAAACTCACTTCATGCTAAAATTCACCTTGAACAAGGTGCTAGCTTGCAAGAGTTAACCCTTAATGGTCATCACCTAATTACTAGTTTAGAGCCCTTAACCTATAGCACCACCTATGCGTCGTCTATATTGTTTCCATTTGCTAACAGAGTTAAAGATGGTATTTATGAATTTAATGCTAAAAACTTTCAGCTTGACACCAATCAAAAGGAAGAAAATAACGCCCTACATGGTTTTATTTATAATAAAACGTTTCAGGTTATACATTATGAAATTAGCGATAACGACGCTAAAATAACCTTAGAATATATTGAAAAAAAGAAACACAAAGGGTTTCCATACACCTATAAAATTCAACTAGAATATAGCTTTTCTAAAAATATGGTTAGCCTAAAATTTAAGGTAAAAAATACCAGTAAAAAACCATTTCCTTTTACCTTAGGTTGGCATCCCTATTTTTTAAGTGATGATTTACACAATAGTTCTTTACAGTTTCAAAGTGATAAAAAACTTATTATTGGCGATAGAAACATAGGTTTACAAATTGAAAGCATCAAACCAACTGAAACTTTTGAGATTCAAGACAAACAACTTGATGATTGTTGGGTTTTAAATTCGGGCGATATCAAATTTATAACACCAAAATATAGCTTATCTATTAGTTCTTCTGAAAAAACTAATTTTTTACAACTTTATACACCACCCAAATTAAATACAATAGCTATAGAACCAACAACAGGTGTTTCTAATAGTTTTAACAATAAAATAGGACTACAAGTACTACAACCTGAAAAATGGCATGAGGTTACTTGGTATTTAAAAATGAATTAAAAAACTAAAAATGAACACAAAATTAGTAACTGATGTAAAAGAAACTTTTATAAAAACCTTTCAACAAGAGCCTATACTTATTTTTTCTCCCGGAAGAATTAATATTATAGGTGAACATACAGACTATAACGAAGGCTTTGTCTTTCCTGCTGCGGTTAATAAAGGTATAGTAGCTGCTATTCAAAAAAGTGATTCAGGTTGTAGCACTGTTTATGCTATGGATATGACCAGTAAAATTGACTTTAATTTAGATACAATCAAGCCATTACAACCAGGAAGTTGGGAAAATTATGTTTTTGGCGTAATTGTCGAAATACAAAAAAAGCATAAAAAAATAGCTAATTTTAATATGGTT
>JALRJA010000057.1 GCA_023255235.1 Flaviramulus sp. | reverse complement strand
AGAAGCGAGGGTGGCTGCTGCTAACAACTAATTTACCCCAAAAAATTATAATGGCGCTATTTCTGAATCAAGGGGGTAGTGCCATTATTAAATTGCCCCATCTTTAGCATGGAAGAAAAATTTATACAACAACCTGCAAACTGCATAAAAGTAGTATTGTTTGGTCCAGAATCTACAGGAAAAACAACCTTATCACGCCAATTGGCAAGATATTATAATTCGGTTTGGGTGCCAGAATATGCACGCGATTATCTTCAAAACAAATGGAATAATGAACGCAAAACCTGTGAACCTAAAGATTTGTTACCCATTGCCATAGGACAAATAAAACTTGAAAACAAATTAGCGAAAAAAACCAATACCGTTTTATTTTGTGATACCGATTTGCTGGAAACCAAAGTATATTCTGAAGCATATTATACAGGAAATTGCGACCCTATTCTTGAAAAATATGCTCTACAAAACACCTACGATTTGTATTTTTTAACCTATATTGATACCCCTTGGGAAGCTGATGATTTACGCGATAAACCAAACCACAGAAAACAAATGTTTGAAGCTTTTGAAAATGCTTTAATTAAACACAACAGACCTTATGTTTTGTTGAAAGGAAACAAAAAAGAACGATTAGAAACGGCTGTTAAGCATATTGACAAACTATTAAAAGAAAAAGTGTAAATGTTTTCAGAAAAAGATATTCAGCACATACATAATCAAGGTATTACCATTATCCAAGTTAACAAACAAATAGAGCGGTTAAAAAATGGTATGCTTTACGCAAATATAGTTGCTGCGGCTACATTGGGAAAAGGTATTGAAAGTTATAATAAAAAAGACATTAAAAGGTTTATAGAACTCTATGAAACAAAACAAAACCAACTTTCTATTGTAAAATTTGTACCAGCTTCTGGTGCTGCAACGCGCATGTTTAAGTACTTATTTGAGTTTCTTGAAGAGTTTAAACCACTAAAAGAAGATATTACAAGCTATACCGAACGAAAAAATAATACAGCAATAGACCTTTTTATAAACAACTTACAAAAATTTCCGTTTTATAATAAGGTGTTAAACCAAATAAAAACCTTAAATCCAGAATTTGATACACTTCCAGACAACGTAAAACATGTTGCATTTATAAAAACCATGTTAAACAAAAACAATCTAAACCTAAGTGCATTACCCAAAGGGCTACTGCCATTTCATAGGTATCATGACAAGGTTGTTACAGCATTTTATGAGCATTTATTTGAAGCGTCTTTATACAGTTCATCAAACCAAGAAGCCCATATTCATTTTACTGTTTCCAAAAAGCACCATAACCATTTTATAGACGAATTAAATAAAATAAAAGACTCTTTACAACTCAAAACAAATACAACTTTTAAGGTCTCTTTTTCGTATCAAAAAAAGGCTACAGCTACAATTGCTCTAACTACAAAAGGTAGTATCCTTAGGAAAAAAAATGGTTCAATAGTGTTTAGACCTGCCGGACATGGTGCTTTACTTGAAAACTTAAATAAGTTAAATTACGATTTAATTTTTATTAAAAATATTGATAATATTGAAGTATCTCATAAAAGTGAAAACACAGCTATTTACAAAAAGTTACTTGCTGGTATTTTATTAGATGCTCAGCAAACAAGCTTTTCATTTTTACATAAATTAGATAAAGGAAACCTAACCGATTCAGACTTTAAAGCAATGATATTGTTTTTAAAAGAGAGGCTAAACCTATCTGTTAGTGATAAATTTGAAAGCCTGATTTCATCTGAAAAAATACGATATCTCAAAAAGAAATTAAACAAACCCATGCGCGTTTGTGGAATGGTTAGAAATGAAGGAGAACCAGGTGGTGGTCCGTTTTGGGTTAAAGATGACAACAATCAAGTTTCATTACAAATAGTTGAATTTGCTCAAATAAATTTTAGCAAAAAAAACCAGCAAAGCCTTGTTTATAAAGCAACACATTTTAATCCAACCGATTTGGTTTGTGCTGTTAAAAACTACAAAGGCGAAAAATTTGATTTAACACAATACGTTGATCACAATGCTGCTTTTATAACATTAAAAACTTCAAAAGGCGTTACTGTTAAAGCTCTTGAGCTTCCGGGTCTTTGGAATGGCAGTATGGCATATTGGAATTCTATTTTTGTTGAAGTACCATCGCTTACCTTTAATCCAGTTAAAACAGTAAACGATTTACTAAAACCCGCACACCAAGCATCATAAATGATTAACAAAGAGACATTATTACAAGAACTAAGCTTTAAAGCCAGTAGAAGCTCTGGTGCTGGTGGTCAACATGTTAATAAGGTATCTTCAAAAATTGAATTGTATTTTAATGTAAATACATCTAAAGCTTTAACCGATTTACAAAAACAACGCATTCAAAATAAATTAAAAAAAAGAATAACAAGTAATGGCGTTTTAATACTGCAATGCGATTCTAGTAGAAGCCAGCACAGTAATAAAGAATTTGTTATCAAAAGATTTTTTGAGTTGTTAAAGGCATCACTAACTGTTCCTAAAAAGAGAATTCAAACAAAAGTTCCCAAAACAGTTATAAAAAAACGCACACAAAACAAGCGTTATGTATCTGAAAAAAAAGCTAATAGAAAAAAACCTAAGCTAGATTAAAAAAAGCTGTAATTACTAAGGGTCAATTATCAATTATTTCTATATTTGCAACGTTCTCAAAAAGGGGTGCTTTTTAGTTAGCAGTTATCCGTTTTTAGTTTGTTTTTTAACTTAAAACGGTTGCTCATAACTTTTAAAAAGGCTGAGATCATACCCATTGAACCTAGAACAGGTAATGCTGTTTAGGAATTTGAATTTACAGAAACAAGGCATCAACTAAGTGATATTTCAAAGTAAATTCTACAAAAAATCAATTATTAACAAAAAAGAATAATTACCTCTTTTTATTCGATTATTAATATAATCGCAATGAAAAATCAGTTTCTTTTTTTAGCACTTTTAGTGTTAACCATTAGTGTAAAAGCACAGCAAAATCAAGTTGAAACAGATTCAACAAAAACAGAAAAATTAGATGTTGTTTTAGTAAAAGCAGTTCGGGTTTTTGCCAATTCGCCAATAACTCATTCCAATATGTCTAAAGAAGAACTTGCCAAACGTAATTTAGGGCAAGATATTCCTGTTTTACTTAACTATTTGCCATCTGTAGTAAGCACAAGCGATGCAGGTGCCGGTATTGGTTATACAGGTATAAGAGTTCGTGGAACCGATGCCACAAGGGTTAACGTAACCATTAATGGAATACCCTATAACGACCCCGAAAGTCAAGGTACATTTTGGGTAAATTTAGGAGATTTTGCATCATCAACAGAGAGTTTACAGTTGCAGCGTGGCGTTGGAACTTCAACCAATGGTTCTGCTGCTTTTGGAGCGAGTTTAAACTTACTAACAGAGGCTTTTTCAGAGACTGCTTCGGC
>JALRJA010000367.1 GCA_023255235.1 Flaviramulus sp. | reverse complement strand
AAAAATTGTTGATTGCACACAAGTTTGACATGGAGAAATTTGAAACCCTACACACCCAAGCGGTACCCCTGAATATTGAAAACATTGATACCGACCAGATCATACCTGCAAGGTTTTTAAAGGCCACCGACCGAAAGGGTTTTGGTGACAACCTCTTTAGAGATTGGCGTTATAATTCAGATAATACACCCAAAGAAAGCTTTGTTTTAAACAACCCAGTTTACAGCGGAAAAATTTTAGTTGGCGGTAAAAATTTTGGTTCTGGTTCATCAAGAGAACATGCTGCTTGGGCTATATACGATTATGGTTTTAGATGTGTTGTTTCTAGTTTTTTTGCAGATATTTTTAGAAATAACTGCTTGAATATAGGCGTGTTACCTGTACAAGTATCGCCCGAATTTGCAGAACAAATTTTTGAAGAAATTTACAAAAACCCCAATACAAAAATAGAAGTAAACCTTCCTGAGCAAACCATTACTATAATCGCTACAGGAGCTCACGAGTTTTTTGAGATTAATAGTTATAAGAAAGACAATATGCTTAATGGGTTTGATGATATAGACTATTTACAAAATATTAAAGGCGAAATAGAAGCATTTGCAAATGATTTGATTCTATAAACATGTCAAAGAAGCGTATAATAGAAATAATGGATACAACACTTCGTGATGGTGAACAAACCTCAGGAGTGTCTTTTTCTGCTTCAGAAAAATTAACCATAGCTAAGCTTCTATTAGAAGAACTTAAAGTAGATAGAATTGAAATTGCCTCTGCAAGAGTATCTGAAGGCGAATTTCAAGCAGTTCAAGATGTTACAAAATGGGCTAAAAAAAGCGGCTATTTAAATGCCGTTGAAGTGCTTACTTTTGTTGATAATGGTGTTTCTATTAACTGGATGCTTGAAGCTGGTGCTAAAGTTCAAAACCTACTCACAAAAGGGTCATTAAATCATTTAAGTCATCAGCTTAAAAAAACACCTAATCAGCACTTTAAAGATATAAAAGATGTTATTTCTTTAGCTCAAGAAAAAGGCATTGAAACCAATGTTTATTTAGAAGATTGGAGCAATGGTATGAGAAATTCTAAAGACTATGTTTTTGAGTTTTTAGAATACCTATCTCAACAACCCATTAAACGCATTATGCTGCCTGATACTTTAGGCATTTTAACACCTAATGAATCGTTTGAGTTTATTAAAGAAATACGAGACAATTATCCTGAATTACATTTCGATTTTCATGCTCATAACGATTATGATTTGGGAGTTGCCAATGCTATTGAAGCCTTAAAAGCAGGTGTAAATGGTTTGCATTTAACGGTAAATGGTATGGGCGAACGTGCTGGAAATGCACCAATGGCAAGCACTATTGCAGTTATTAACGATTTTGTTCCCGAAGTAAAAATTAAAGTAAACGAAAAGGTTTTATATACTGTGAGTAAATTGGTAGAAAACTTTTCAGGTATTATGATTCCTTCTAATAAGCCAATTATTGGAGCTAATGTTTTTACGCAAACAGCTGGTATTCATGCCGATGGCGATAATAAAAACAACCTGTATTTTAGTAATTTAATGCCTGAACGCTTTGGTAGAAAACGACAATATGCACTCGGGAAATCGTCAGGAAAAGCCAATATTCAAAAAAACTTACAAGAGTTAGGACTTCAACTTAATGATGAAGACCTAAAAAAAGTAACTCAGCGTATTATTGAGTTAGGAGATAAAAAACAAGTGGTTAGCAAAGAAGATTTACCTTATATCATTTCTGATGTTTTAGACAGAACCTATGATGAAAAGGTAAAAGTGATATCGTATGTTTTAACCCACTCAAAAGGGTTGCGACCATCTACAACGGTTTCTATTACTATAGAAGATGAAATTTTTGAAGAAAACGCACAAGGTGATGGGCAATTTGATGCCTTTATGAATGCAATTAGAAGCGTTTTTAAGAAGAAAAGATTGATTTTACCTGATTTAATTGATTATGCAGTTAGAATACCACCTGGAAGTCGTTCTGATGCTTTGTGTGAAACCATTATTACTTGGAAAAATTTAGAGAAAGAATTTAAAACACGCGGATTAGACTCAGACCAAACGGTGTCTGCAATTAAAGCCACCGAAAAAATGTTAAATATTATTACAAACTAAAACATATATATGAAATTTAATATTGCCCTTTTAGCCGGAGACGGTATAGGACCCGAAGTAATAGAACAAGCTGTAAAAGTTAGTGATGCGGTTGCCAAAAAATTTGGTCATGAAATAACATGGAAACCTGCTTTAACAGGTGCGGCAGCTATTGATGCTGTTGGAGAACCATATCCCGATAGCACACATGCTATTTGTAAAGCTTCTGATGCTGTTTTGTATGGTGCTATTGGGCATCCAAAATTTGATAATGACCCATCTGCAAAGGTGCGTCCGGAACAGGGTTTATTAAAAATGCGAAAAGCACTTGGTTTGTTTGCCAATGTGCGACCTACTTTTACATTTCCGTCGTTAATAGATAAATCACCACTAAAACGAGAGCGTATTGAAGGTACCGATTTGGTGTTTTTACGTGAATTAACTGGAGGTATTTATTTTGGTGAAAAGGGTAGAAGGGATGCTGGTGAAACGGCTTATGATAATTGTGTTTATACAAGAGCAGAAGTGCAACGCTTGGCAAAAAAAGGGTTTGAACTGGCTATGACACGGTCTAAAAAATTGTGCTGTGTAGATAAGGCAAATGTTTTAGAAACCTCAAGGCTTTGGCGAGAAACAGTACAGGCTATGGAAAAAGAATATCCTGAGGTTACAGTAAGCTATGAGTTTGTTGATGCTGTTGCTATGCGTTTAGTGCAGTGGCCAAATAGTTATGATGTATTAATTACTGAAAATTTATTTGGTGATATTTTAACAGATGAAGCTTCGGTGATTTCTGGTTCTATGGGTTTAATGCCATCGGCTTCTATGGGTAGTGATATTGCGTTGTTTGAGCCTATTCATGGGTCTTATCCGCAGGCTGCTGGATTGGATATTGCAAATCCGTTGGCTACGGTTTTATCGGCTGCTATGATGTTTGAAATGGCTTTTAATTTACCTGATGAAGGTAAGGCTATTAGAGATGTGGTTAATAAATCTTTGGCTCAAGGTATTGTTACTGAAGATTTGGCAAATGGTGAAAAAGCTTACGGTACTAAAGCTGTAGGCGATTGGCTTGCGGCTAATATTTAGGGTATAGCTTTTTTATTGCATAGTATTCTTACAGGTTTTTTTTGCGTTAGGGATTGTAACGGCATCCTTTTTGTTTTGGGTTTTGTTTAAAACCCAAAATAAAAAGATATAGTGAAAAGCCCGACCCGTAAGGGTAACGCCCATATTATGACTTCACTAATTTTTGAAACTGCTGTGGCTTGGTAACTCGAAAATTTCTAAATTAAAATAGGGAATGGAGGCTATGAGGTGGTCAAAAATATCTGACATGATATATTCGTAATTTTCCCAACGTTTATCGCTGCTAAAGGCGTAAATTTCTATAGGAATGCCTTGTGTGGTTGGTTCTAATTGGCGTGCCATTATTGTCATGTCTTTGTTTATGGCAGAGTGGTGTTTTAAATAGCTGTCTATGTATTTTCTAAAAACGCCAATATTGGTAAGGTTTCTACCGTTTATTAATAGGTCTTTATTTATGTTGTTACTGGTGTTGTA
>JALRJA010000352.1 GCA_023255235.1 Flaviramulus sp. | reverse complement strand
GAGCCAACCAATGACTTAGATTATGAAACCATTTCTTGGCTAGAGAATTTTTTAGCAAATTATGAAAACTGTGTAATTGTAGTATCTCATGACAGGCATTTTTTAGATGCAGTTTGCACCCATATTTCTGATATAGATTTTGGAAAAATTAATAACTACTCTGGAAACTATACTTTTTGGTATGAATCTTCTCAATTAGCCGCTCGTCAGCGTGCTCAACAGAATAAAAAAGCTGAAGAAAAGAAAAAAGAATTAGAAGAATTTATTCGCCGTTTTTCTGCAAACGTTGCCAAAAGTAAACAAGCAACCAGCAGAAAAAAAATGATTGATAAGCTTAATATTTCTGATATAAGACCAACTAGCCGTAGATATCCTGCTATTATTTTTGAACAAGAAAGAGAGGCAGGAGATCAAATTCTCAATATTGATAAATTAGCAGCTTCACTAGACGGCGAATTATTATTTAAAGACATTGATTTAAATCTTGCCAAAGGAGATAAAGTAGTTGTATTTTCTAGAGATTCTAGAGCTACAACAGCCTTTTATCAAATAATTAGTAATAACGAACAAGCAGATTCTGGTAAATTTTCTTGGGGAATTACAACAACACAATCATATTTACCTCTTGATAACAGTCATTTTTTTCAAAATAATTTAAGTTTAGTAGATTGGTTACGCCAATGGGCAACTACTGAAGAAGAGCGTGAAGAAGTTTATATTAGAGGGTTTTTAGGAAAAATGATTTTTAGTGGAGAAGAAGCTCTTAAAAAATCGAATGTACTCTCAGGAGGTGAAAAAGTACGCTGCATGCTAAGTAGAATGATGATGGTAAGAGCCAATGTGTTAATGCTTGATGAACCTACCAATCATTTAGATTTAGAAAGTATAACCGCATTTAATAATTCGTTAAAAAACTTTAAAGGAACTATTTTGTTTACAACCCACGATCATGAGTTTGCACAAACTGTAGCTAATAGAGTAGTGGAGTTAACACCAAATGGCGTTATAGACAGATATACTACATTTGATGAATACATGCAAGATAAGAAAATTAAAGAATTGCGAGACAAGATGTATCAGGTTTCTGTTTAATTATTTAGTCTAAGCGTATTTCTTCTACAACCAATACAGCTTTATCAAGCTCGTCTTTATTTACATAAACTTCTTGAAACCCCGGAAAATTGCCACCTCCAAAACCAGCTAGTCTTGCAGACTCTGTTTGGTCTTTAACCACTGGAATAATATTCACTTTTTCTAATTCAAAAACTAAGCGTTTTACCATTATAAAACTACCTGTATAGATTTTAATATAATTTGAATCAAACATTATTTTAGGTTTTAAAAATTGCCTAACTAAAGATACACTTTTTTATTGATAAAACCAGTTGTTTTTATCTTAATTCGGCACCAAGTTCTGTTTTAAAACGGTGTTGTAGTTTAGTCATAATTTTATCTATTTGCTTATCGGTAAGGGTTTTGTTTTCGTCTTGTAATGTAAAACTAATAGCATAACTCTTTTTGCCTTTTGGTAAATTTTTACCTTGATAAACATCAAACAGGTTTACAGTTTTAATCAGTTGTTTTTCGGTTTGTTTGGCAATCTTATAAATAGAATCAAAAGTTGTGTTGTCATCGATAAGCAAAGCAAAATCACGTTTTACTTCAGGGTATTTTGCTATTGTTTTAAAAGTAATTTGATTTCTATTAAGTATGTTTAAAATAGCATCCCAGTTAAAATTGGCAAACAACACATCTTGAGAAATATCAAAATGCTTGAGTATTTGTTTTTTAACTAAACCAAAATCTACAAGCGTTAGTTTTCCTAAGCTTACAGTTAAGCCTTCACTAAATATGTCTTTTTGTGTAGTTGCTTCGTTATAATCATTAATTCCTAACTTGTTTAAAATACCTGCAACAATTCCTTTTAAATAGAAAAAATCACCTTTTTTTTGTGTGTCTATCCAAGTATCTTGCGATTGATTTCCTGTTATAAATAGAGCTAATTGTTTTACTTCTTCACGTTTATCATGATAGCCATGGTAGGTTTTACCAAACTCAAAAAGTTTTAAATCGCTGCGTTTTCTATTACTGTTAAAAGAAACGGCTTCAAGCCCAGAAAACAATAACGATTGTCTTAAAACAGCTAAATCATTGCTTAATGGGTTTAGCATGGTTATATTATGATGTTCTTTTAATTGCTCACTTAAAGTTACATAATTGGGTGTGGTTAATGAGTTTGATAAAATTTCATAAAAGCCTTGAGAAACTAATTGATTCCCTACAGTATTTTGTATTTTGAAATCTTCAAAACGCGACATTGAAGAAATTGATGCCGTAAGTTTTTCTGTAGTTTGAATATTATTATAACCATAAACCCTTAAAATCTCTTCAATAACATCTGCTTCACGTTGCACATCGTTGCGATAGGCAGGAATGGTAAGACCCAAGCCAGTTTCTGTAACGCTGTTTATTTTTATTTCTAATGATGTTAAAATTTCTTTTATCGTTTCGTTTGGAATAGTTTCGCCTATTAGCTTTTTGGTGTTTTCAAAACTCAATCTAACTTCAAAATCTTGAATTTTATTTGGGTATATATCAATAATCTCGCTTGTTATGTCAGCACCAGAGAGTTCTTTAATTAATAAAGCAGCACGTTTTAAAGCATATTCGGTAATATTTGGGTCAATACCACGTTCAAATCTAAAAGAAGCATCGGTATTTAACCCATGTCTTTTTGCAGATTTACGAATGCTTACAGAATTAAAATAAGCACTTTCTAAAAAAATACTTGTTGTTTGTTCAGTTACACCAGAATTGATGCCACCAAAAACACCAGCAATACACAAGGGTTTTTCGGCATCACATATCATCAAATCGTCTTGGTGTAATACTCTTTCAACACCATCTAAAGTGGTAAATTTTGTTCCGGTTTTTAGGGTTTTAACTTCAATTTTATTACCTGCAATTTTTGAAGCATCAAAGGCATGTAGTGGTTGCCCTAACTCATGTAGCACATAGTTTGTAGCATCAACAATATTGTTTATAGGGTTTAAACCTAAAGCTTGCAATCTGTTTTTTAACCAAGCTGGTGATTCTTTAACTTGTAAACCAGAAAGGGTAACACCACAGTAGCGAGGAGCTAAATCGTTATTTAAAACCGCTACATCAATTTTGAGTGTGCGATTATCTACATGAAATGCACTAACCGACGGCGTTATAAGTTCTAAGTTTATGTTTTTTTGAATTAATCCTGCTTTTAAATCGCGAGCTACACCAAAGTGGCTCATAGCATCTGCTCTGTTTGGTGTTAAACCAATTTCAAATACCTGGTCATTTTCAATTTTAAAAACATCAGAAACTAAAGTTCCTACTTTCAAGTTTGAGTCTAAAACTAAAATACCTTCATGAGATGTTCCTAAGCCTAATTCGTCTTCGGCACAAATCATTCCATAGCTATCTTCGCCTCTTATTTTTCCTTTTTTAATAATAAAAGCCTTATCATCTTCTGTATATAAAGTGGTTCCAATAGTTGCTACGGGTACTTTTTGACCAACAGCTACATTTGGAGCACCACAAACAATTTGAACAGGTTGTTCTGTGCCTATATTTACTGATGTGAGTTTTAATTTATCTGCGTTTGGATGTTTAATACAGGTTAACACTTCACCAACTACAACGCCTTCTAACCCACCTTTTACAGATTGGTAGGCATCAATACCTTCTACTTCAAGCCCTAAGTCTGTTAATAATTCGCCAGTTTGTTCTGGAGACCAGTTGGTTTTTAAAAATTGTTTTAACCAGTTGTATGAAATTTTCATAGGTTGATTTTTAGTATGTTGTAATGGTTAATAATATGCCATTGTGCATTAGGTTGTTGCTATAAAAAACGATTATGCTTATTTTATAAATGTTATTTATTTAAGAGAGCAAATATAAAATATTGCGGTTAGCATTCAAACAAAGGCTTTAAATTGTAATTAAAAAACAAAACAAATTTATATAAACTTTAAATTTGTGAGTATAAGGTTGTAGTCATATTGTAAATCGTGATGAAGTGTTTCAATTATTTTTTTACACAACAGTATTTGCCTGTTATACATATTTTTTAGTTGGTTACTTTGTTTTATATCGGGTTTAAAGTTTTTTAGTTTTATACAAAAGTGTAGTAGTATTTCAACTTCGGTTTCTTTTTTTTGTGAATAACGGCTATATTTTTTTAGGTTTCTTAAAATTTTACGAACACTTTTTCTAATGTAAAAAAAACTACTTGTATTAATTATTTCAAACTCTTCGTCAATATAACATTTTATAGTTTCAATATAATTGGTTTCATTATGCGATTCAAAGAGTAAATAAGAAATGAGCTCTTTGTTATCTTTTTTAAAACGTGCTAAACGCAAGCAAAGTTCTTGAATTTGAGAAGTTGAAAGCCTATTTAATTCTTTTTTTATCTCTGGAAGTGATACTGCTTTCATTTTATATGTTACTTAATTTGAAAAGTATTTACCTTAATTTAGGAAAGTTTTTTGGGTTTACTTCGTGCATAATGGCATAAATAGCTTCAAAAATATCTTCGGCTGAAGGTTTAGAGAAATAATCACCATCATTTCCATAAGCTGGTCTGTGTGCTTTTGCGGCAAGTGTTTTAGGTGCACTATCTAAATACTGATAGGCATTTTGAGTGTTTAAAATTTCATTTAAAATATAGGCTGAAGCACCGCCAGGAACATCTTCATCTATTACAATTACTCGGTTAGTATTCTTAATACTTTCAACAATATCTTGATTTATATCAAAAGGAATTAGAGATTGAACATCAATAATTTCAATATTTATACCAATTGCTAAGAGTTCTTTTGCTACGTGTTCTACAATACGAAGTGTAGAGCCATAGGAAACTACCGTTACATCGGTACCTTCTTTTATGGTTTCAACAACTCCAATAGGTGTTCTGATAGCACTTAAATTGCTTGGCATTTTTTCTTTAAGCCTATACCCATTTAAACATTCTATTACTATTGCTGGGTCGTCACCTTGAAGAAGTGTATTGTAAAACCCAGCTGCTTTGGTCATATTTCGTGGCACCAACAAGTTAATTCCTCTAACTAAATTTAAAACACCTCCCATTTGAGAGCCAGAGTGCCAAATACCTTCAAGCCTATGCCCGCGTGTTCTTATTATTAGTGGTGCTTTTTGTTTGCCTTTTGTTCTGTAATGCGTGGTTGCTAAATCATCACTAATGGTTTGCATGGCATAGATTATATAATCTAAATACTGAATTTCTGCAATAGGTCTTAAACCACGTAATGCTAAACCTATGCCTTGCCCAATAATAGTAGCTTCTCTAATGCCAGTATCTGCAACACGAATTTCGCCGTGTTTTTCTTGTAATCCTTCTAAACCTTGATTAACATCACCAATTTTTCCGGTGTCTTCACCAAACACTAATGCTTCTGGATGGTTGCTAAAAATAGCGTCAAAATTTTCTCTTAGAATAATTCTGCCATCAACAGATTCGGTGTTATCATCAAAAATGGGTTTTACTTCTTTTACAAGGGTATTAGAACCTTTAGTTTCTGAATATAAATGCGAACTAAACTTAGGTTGAATTAATTCATAAAACGCATTTATCCAATTATTTAATTGTTCTTTTTCGTTTGAGTTTTCGCCAATGGTAAATCTTAAAGCTTTTCTAGCCGATGATAAAATATCTTTTCTTGTAACCTCTTTAATGGCAGCTAAACCCTCACTTATTTTAGATATAAACACGCCATTGGTGCTATTTTTTTCAAGCTTTTTTAGAATGTTTAAGAGGTCTTGTTGCTCTTGTTTTATAGGTTTTAAGTATTTAGCCCATGCAGTGTTTTTGGCTTCTTTTACTTCTTGTTTGGCAAGTCTTTCTATTTCTGTAAGCGTGTCATTAGTAGCGATACCGGTTTCAATAATCCATTCACGCATTTTGGTATTACAATCATATTGAATTTCCCAATCTAAGCGTTCTTGAGATTTATACCTTTCGTGAGAACCTGAGGTTGAATGCCCTTGTGGTTGTGTTAGTTCTAAAACGTGTATTAAAACAGGTACATGTTCTTCTCTTGCTATAGTTCCTGCTTCTTGATAGGTTTCAATCAGGTTGGCATAATCCCAACCTTTAACACGTAAAATTTCAAAACCAGCATTATTGTTATCTCTTTGAAATCCTTTTAACACCTCTGATATATTCTCTTTGGTTGTATGGTGCTTAGCATGAACAGAAATACCGTATTCATCATCCCAAATACTAATAACTATTGGTACTTGTAGTACACCAGCGGCATTAATGGTTTCAAAAAACAAACCTTCACTGGTACTGGCATTACCTATAGTACCCCAAGCAACTTCATTTCCATTTATTGAGAAGTTGTTGCTTTTAATTTCTTTAAGTTGTCTAAAAATTTTTGAAGCTTGAGCTAAACCCAATAAGCGAGGCATTTGCCCTGCGGTAGGAGATATATCTGCACTAGAATTATATTGTTTAGTAAGGTCTTTCCAACTGCCATCATCATTTAAACTGTGTGTAACAAAATGACCTCCCATTTGGCGACCTGCCGACATGGGTTCAAGTTCTATATTGGTATTGGCATATAAGCCTGCAAAAAACTGTTCTTTGCTTAGCTCACCAATAGCCATCATAAAGGTTTGGTCTCTGTAATAGCCAGATCTCCAATCGCCTTTTAGAAAGGCTTTTGCCATAGCTAATTGTGGTACTTCTTTGCCATCACCAAAAATGCCAAATTTTGCTTTGCCTGTTAAAACTTCTCTTCTACCAAGCAAACTACATTCTCTACTTTCAACTGCTATTTTATAATCTGAAAGCACTTCTGCTTTAAAGTCTTCAAATGATAAATTATTTTTCAAATTGGTTACTGGTTGCATTAAGCTAGGCGTTTTCTGGCTGCAAAAGTAGCTAAAATTTAGCGTATTTACAATAAATCAAACTTGTATTTTGTTGTAAAAAATTTAAAAAAAAAACTTATTGGTTAATTTTATTGATTATTATTCAGTATAATTTAATAATATTGATAATAATTCAAAAAAAATAGATTTAATACCAACGTCTTCTAAAAAGACCTAAAAGTGTTTGTGGGTCTATTGTGAACTTAAATCTTATTTTTTGGTCGTAATTAGATTGTGCTATTTCCCAACCTAAATTAGAATAAACAGGAAAATATATTTCAAAATAATCGGTTACTAAATTAACTCTAATTCCAGAATCGTAAACAAATTTAGGGCTAACAAATTTATTTTTAACCAATCCTACGTCTCCATAGGCTAAAACGTATTTCCAAAGTGTTGTACTGGCATTAAAAGTAGTCATCCATTGGTTTGCAAAAGGGGTTTGTAGTTTTGATTTGAAGCCACCTTCTGCATCTATATATTGTTGGCTAAAAATACCACTTGCTTCAGAGCGTCCTAAATAGTTATAATCAAATAAGTAATCGGTTGGTCTATCTAATGCAAAACTAAAATAATCAGAATTTGTTTTATTCTTTAAAAAAGCTCCTGCAAAAGCTCGTATGTTTATTTGCCTATTATTTTCAAATAAATACCTGTATTCATAGTTAAAAGAGAGTTTACTAAAATTAGCTCCTATTTGTAAATCTGAATACCATTTGTTGAAATGTATTAGATTGTCATTTGAATGTATATAACGGGTATTAAAGATGCTGTAATTGGGCTCGCTTATAGTTAGTATATTATTGATGTCTTGATCTCTTTGAATGTCTATATATCTAAACAATAACAATTGGCGTTTATTAGACCTAAAGTCTGAGTCTTCTCTAAAAGAGAATGTTAATGAGGGTGTAATTTTTCTAACAAATAAATTGTCTGCAAACGAGGCGTAACCACCAACAATGCCATAATTAATAGAGTAGAGGTTTTTGTTTTCAATATAATGTGTTTGCGATATCGAAGCAGAACCTGTTAATGACTTTGATTTAAAAGCGTATCTGGGTTCTATCTTATAGTCAAGAAGCTTTTTTAAAACCGTTTTATTATACACTCTTAAACCTAGGGTTACACCATCATAAATATTATTAAACTCGGCTGTTGGCAAAAAAAACACCTGATTGTAATTAGGGTCTTCAATATCTTTAAAAAGCCTAAATTGAAAAGGTTTATTATTAAAAAAGAAGCCTTTAAGCGATTTCCAATTATCTCTTAAATTAATTTCTGGAACTATACTGTTGTAATTTAAAACAAGCTTATTGGCATCAATTCTGGGTATGGTTATAGTTTTATTTTTATCAATATTTTCTATCCAAACTTTAGAAACAATGCTATCATTATTGAGACTATACAGAGAAATGGGCATGTTATTCTCTCGTTTGTTTTTAATAGTTACCGTAACAGAATCTTTAGTTTTTTTAATTTTTTTAATTTTGAAATCTATTTTTTTTCTGGTGGTTAAATAATCTTTAAAAAACCAATTGATGTCTTTTGTGGTTTTAGATTTTATATGAGTTTCAAAATGTTTGGTATTAGTAGGTTGTAATTTGTTTTCAGTAATAAATGATTCAATACTATTTTCTACAATATCATGGTTTACAAAATCATCTAAATATTTAAGTCCAATACCCGCTTTATATTTGTTTGCAATATTAGCGTTAAACTTTAACAGCGAGTCTTTTGCCATAGAAAGTGGTTGGTCTCTATTAGAACGTGCCATAAGCATATAGGCTAAAAGGTATTTGCTGTTGAATGTCATTTTTGCAGCATGAAACGAGCGAACTCCCCATAAATCTGCAATAGAACCTAAAAATTTCATGTTTGGGTAATGTTCTTCAACATAGTTTATTAAATAATATATTAAAAAACTATCTGTAAGCCATTGTTCTTTTCTTGGATTAATTAAAATTGTATTTTCAAAATAGTTTTGTAATGCTATTTTTAAGAATTTCAATTCATATTGAAAATGGCTAGGGTATGGTTTTATAAAATTGGGCAGAAAATTTAATCCGTAAATAGGATTTTTGTCATAATCTATTTGGGTTAATAAGAGTTTTTTATGAGGATAGTCGCCAAAATTATCTAATATAAACCGGGTAACTTTTTTTGTAATCAACACGTTATCAATAACCTCAAGGTTTTCATCACTTATATTAGATATAATAGAAAGTCCATTGGTTTGAAAGGTTTTAAAATTTGATTTTTTATTTAAAAATAATTTTGAGCTAATTCTATCTTTCCCTTCAAGTTTAATAAGTTGTTTATTAGAAAACTGTTTTGTGTCGCTTACATCTAATTCTGATGTTATAACATAGCCGTTTGGATATTCTATTTCTAAGATTAAATCTGATTTTGGTGTAAATAAATCATCAAGATTTTTATTGCTAAAATACTGCCATTCGCCATTAAAAACAGCCGGTGTTATATACCAATACCGCAAGTTTAAATCACCGTTTTCGGTATAGCCATAGTGTGTGAACTTAGCGTTTGGTATTTTTACAATATATTCTAAAGAAAGCGTATAAAATGCCTTTGGTTTTAAGGGTTTGTTTAATACCACTTTAATAACATCTGGTTGATTTTTTAGTTCATGATAAATAAGGTTTTCATCATCTTGTTTAATAGAAGTAACTACAGAATACCCTCTATCTTTATTTTTTGCTAAATGAAAATCATTTATAAACTCATCTAAAATACGAGTAGCAAGTGGTGTTTTTTTTGTAGCATAACTATTAGCCCAATTACTTAAATAAATTGTATCTAAAGTAGTTTGTGATGTGTTTTGATATTGAATTGTTTGGGCAATTTTTATGTGTTTGTTTTCAATATCAAATTGTGCTTTTAAATCAATTTTATTTTGACTAAAGCTGAGACAAATTTGAAAAAATAAGATACAAATTAAAGGGTTTGATTTCAATTTAAAACATTAATTGTTAAATTCAAAATAGAGTGATGCAATATAACAAATAGACTACTAACTTAATGTTTTTACCAACTAGTATTAACTAATTTTAACGTAAAAAAATAGCTTGATAGTTTATTTAGAAATTTGGACTTAGCCTTGATTCTTTATAGAAATTATCAAGAATAGTTATGACTTCATCTTCTGTGTCAACTAAATGAAACAAATCTAAATCATCAGGGCTTATATTTGAGAAAGTGCCTAAAAGTGTTTTTTTTATCCAATCAATTAAGCCTTCCCAAAAATCGGTGCCAACCAAAATAATAGGAAACGTTCCAATTTTATGTGTTTGAATAAGTGTTAAGGCTTCAAAAAGTTCATCAAGAGTACCAAAACCACCGGGCATAACTACAAAACCTTGCGAGTATTTTACAAACATAACTTTTCTAACAAAAAAGTAATCAAAATCTAGGTTTTTGTCGCCATCTATATAAGGGTTATCATGTTGTTCAAATGGTAATTCAATATTTAACCCAACAGATGTGCCGCCGCTTAAATGAGCCCCTTTATTACCAGCTTCCATAATACCTGGTCCACCACCTGTTATAACGCCATAACCAGCTTCAACAATTCTTCTAGAAATATTTTCGGTTAGTTTATAGTATTTGTTTTCGGGGTTGGTTCTTGCAGACCCAAATATAGAAACACAAGGTCCTATTTTACTCATTTTCTCAAAACCATTAACAAACTCTCCCATAATTTTAAAAATAGCCCAAGAGTCGTTTGTTTTTATTTCGTTCCAACCTTTATGATGTTGTTTTTTTCTCATAAAATATATGTTTTGTAATTTTTATTTAAAAAAATGCGATTTCAAATTTATGCCTTTTTTTAAGTATAACTAACGAATATTAATTTAATTCTTTTTTAAGAAATTTTGCAGTATAGCTTTTTTTATGCTTTACTATTTCTTCAGGTGTTCCTTCAACTATTATGTTACCACCACCTTTACCTCCTTCATATCCAATATCAATTATATGGTCAACTGTTTTAATAACATCCATATTATGCTCTATAATAAGAACTGTATTTCCTTTGTCGGTAAGTTTATTTAAAACAATCATTAACACACGAATATCTTCAAAATGTAGTCCTGTTGTGGGTTCGTCTAAAATATAAAATGTATTGCCTGTATCTCTTTTTGAAAGTTCTGTTGCTAGCTTTATACGTTGTGCCTCTCCTCCAGAAAGTGTGGTGCTTTGTTGCCCTAAAGTTATATAACCTAAACCGACATCTTTTATAGTTTTTAGCTTTTTATAAATTTTTGGAATATGTTCAAAAAAATCTACAGCTTCATTAATAGTCATATTGAGTACATCACTAATACTTTTTCCTTTATAACGTATCTCTAATGTTTCTCTATT
>JALRJA010000084.1 GCA_023255235.1 Flaviramulus sp. | reverse complement strand
ATCAATACTTAAAGTAACATCAAAATTTCCCCAAACACCATGAAATTCTCTACCTATATATGGGTCTGCATGCCAGCCTTCAAAATCATATTCTGCTAGCTTTGGATACCACTGTGTCATAGACAACGCAACACCTTCTTTACTGTTTCTACCAGAACGTCTTATTTGTAAAGGGACTTGTGATTCAAAACGCATATCAAACCTTACACTTTCACCAGATTGAATGGGTTTATCTAAATCAACCTCTAAAACAGTACCAACGGTTTTGTGTTTTATATCTACACCATTTTGTTTTAAAGAATGAACTTGTATATAGCCTATTTCATTAGGGCTTAACTTGCTTATTCTGTCTCCTACACGAGGGTCTGGGTCTGCTATAGTTCTAGAACGAACATCCATTTCACTTCCTGGCTGAAAGGCATTAAAATATAAATGATAATACACTTTATTTAAAACATCAGGCGAGTTATTAGTGTATACTAATTGCTGTTCTCCTTTATATTTATAAGTGGTTACATCCATATCAATAACCATTTTATAATCTACATGCTGTTGCCAATACATATTGTTTGCCACCATTTTATTTTGGTTAGGTGTTATGGGTGGTATTGAAGGAGCTACGGTATCTTTAATACCATTACACGCTATTAAAAAGCAAATAGATAAACAAATAAAAAGGCGATTCATACAGAACAGGTTTTAAAAACAGAAAAATAATTATTTAGCCGCTATTTGAGAAGCTAATATTAGAGCATTGTAAGCATTGACAATTTTAGCAGATTTTGATAACTCCGAAAAAGGTCTTACATCATTACTATCACCACCAACCACAACTTTTGGTGTAACTGGCAAACCAGAATCCATAATAATTTGTTTCACTTGAGCTGCTTTTAGCTTAGGGTAATAAGAACGAATTAACGCCGCTACACCAGCAACAGCTGGTGCTGCCATAGAAGTGCCACCTTTTGTGTCATATTCGTTTTCGGGTGTTGTAGAATACACACTAGCTCCTGGTGCAAAAACATCAACATTTTGTTTTCCATAGTTTGAAAATCCAGCAATCATATTAGAACCATATTTTGGAGCTAAAGCACCAACTCTTATGTAGGTATTTGATACTTCTTGCCCGTTTATATTGTCGTCTGGGAAATTAGGGTTTGTATCAACATCGTTACTATCATTTCCAGCAGCATGCACAAAAACAACATCGTTTTTAGAAGCATAAGCTATAGCATCACGCACCCAATCACTATGCGGAGAAAAGCTTTTTCCAAAGCTTCCGTTTATAATTGATGCACCATTATCAACCGCATAACGAATAGCTAAAGCAACATCTTTATCATACTCATCGCCGTTTGGAACGGTTCTAATACTCATAATTTCAACATTATTTGCAACACCATTGGCACCTTTACCATTATTGCGTTCTGCAGCTACAATACCAGCAACATGGGTTCCGTGACTTTCACTTTTCTTTACAGGCTTTACATTGCCATTACCGTAATATTTGGTTGACATATTGTCTGGATCATCGCCATTTACACGCCCTTTAAATGTTTTGTTGAGGTTGAAGTTTAAACGCTCGTTTATTTGTTCTAAACCGTCGTTTATTTCTTTTTTGGCATCGGCCATAGAGTCCATTTCATTGCTAAACATATATTGTGCCATTTGTTTGGCTCTATTTACAGTTTCATCTTCGGTTTTAATAGCATTAACATCTTCTTTGGTGTACTCTTTTTTACCTATGTGTTTTGCTAATGTTTCATCAGCAGCTATAATTTGCTGATAAATTTGTTCATATTGGTTTTTTCTACCCAACCATTTCTCATATTCGCTATCATATTCTGCTTGAGCTCTAGCATAATCAGGATGACTAGTATTACCACTTGCTAAAATTCTAACAAATTCTAACTGCTCATCATAGGCATCACCTAGAAAATTCCAACCGTGAACATCATCAATATACCCGTTTTTATCATCGTCTTTTCCGTTGTTTGGAATTTCGTCACTATTAGTCCATATAACATCATCAAGATCTTCATGGTCAATATCAATACCCGAATCTATAATAGCAACAATAACTTTTTTGCCTTTTTTATTCTTTATAATTTCACTGTAAGCTTTATCTACACTCATTCCAGGAATAGTGTCTTTTACTAAATCTAAATGTCCCCAATTGTGTTTTTCTGCTTCTGTTAAATCAGAAACTTTTAGCGGTATTAAATCAATATTTTCAATTGGAGTAGATATAATGGGAGCTGTGCCACCACAACCTAAAAAAAGGAGCATTGAAAAAGCGAAAGGGATTATTTTGTTAATTGTTTTCATACGATTTGTTTATGTGTTATTGTTATAAATTTAGTTAAAAATATCGTTGGTTTGGTATGTTTTATTTAATTGCACACCTTTATCTGTGTTTTTTACTGTAATAATTTCATGTTGGCAGTCATGTTCTAAAAATAGATAATAATTTTTATTTGCCGCTATGTTTAGAAATTTTTCTTTTTCGTTTAGGGTTAAAAGTGGTCTGGTATCATATCCCATTACATAAGGTATAGGTATATGACCAACTGTTGGCAATAGGTCTGCCATAAAAGCAATAGTTTTGTTTTGATACGTGATAATGGGAATCATTTGCTTTTCGGTGTGACCGTCTACAAAAACAACATCAAACCCTAATGCTGAGTTTTCAAGAATATCGTTTTCGGGTATGGGCAAAAATTTTAATTGACCGCTTGCTTTTAGAGGTATAATATTTTCTTTTAAAAAGGAAGCTTTTTCTCGTTTATTAGGCTCGGTAGCCCATAACCAGTGGTTTTTATTGGTCCAAAAATGGGCATTTTTAAAGGCGGGTTCATACCCTGTTTTATCTGCATTAAATTGAACACTGCCACCACAATGATCAAAATGTAAATGAGTTAAAAAAACATCTGTAATATCATCACGATGAAACCCATGGGTTTTTAAAGACTTATCTAAAGAAAAATCGCCCCAAAGATGGTAGTAACCAAAAAACTTTTGAGATTGCTTATTTCCCATACCGTTATCAATTAAAATAAGCCGGTTTGCGTCTTCAATAAGCAAACAACGTGTGGTTAGTTCAATCATGTTGTTGCTATCTGCCGGATTGGTTTTTTGCCAAATTGTTTTAGGCACCACACCAAACATAGCGCCACCATCAAGCTTAAAATTTCCGGCGTTAATAGGGTATAATTTCATAGGAATGTAAAATTAATAAATCTCATGCGAATGATAAAAGTCTTAAGAATATATTAAGAAATAGTAAGTTTTAAGCGTTTCCCAAAATCATATAGAGCTTTAACCTCTTTAATACTTGCTATGCGCTCTTTTCCAAAAACAAGCAAAGCATTACCGTTTGATTCAACGTGGTAATAGGGGTTGCTTTCAAAAAACTGGGTGATATTATCATTAAAAAAAGCTGTTATGTCTTTTTGGTTTTCACCTAATAAATAAAAGCGTTTAGAAAAATCAGAATGGTTTTCTATAGGAATATCTTTAAAACCAGCAAAAGCATATACCTTCTCTAAAAACCCTTCTCTATCTAATGTAAATTCGGGCAGAGTTTTGTGTAGGTCAATATATAACATTGTTGAGCGAACAACCTCTTTAGCAATAAATTCACCTTCAGAAAACTCAATATCAAATAACTTTATACCGTTGTTTTTTTGTGACAATTCATTATAAACAAAATGAATAGTTTTAGTTTTAAAAAACAAGAAGCGGTTTAAGAATGAAACGTTTTTTTGTTTTTGAGAGCTATAAGACAACTCATAATTAGCGCTTAAATTTTCTAAATTTGTTTGACGCCTTGTGAGGCTATTTTTTATGATTTTAGGAACAGGTAATAACCGCCTAGAAGCAAAAGGGTGTTTCGATTCTGTGTCGTGCATATCTAAACCCGTTACTTCAAAATGACCACCTCTTTTTTCAAATAACTCTTGGTAATTATTAATGTTTTCTAAAACCGTATCATCAACAAATTCACACATAGAAAAATCAACAATAACATCGTTATTTTCTGGAATAGTGTCAAGGTGTTGTTTGAGTCTGAAGTAGTTTAAAAAACTACAAAAATGTTTAACACTAACATAAAAGTTGTTTTTACCATCATGTTCTCTAAACATCAAAACATTAGGTTTTAAAACATTTCTTAAAAACAAACCAAGGGTTCTATTAATAATTATATGCACAACAAAAGCTGAAAAAACACCCGATATAATACCTGTTATTAATCCAATTTTCAGGGTTACAAAAAGTGTAACAAAAAAGATAATAAGCTGTTCTTTTCCAATGTAAAATATCTTTCTTATAATTTTTGGAGACGCCAATTTATAGCCTGTATAAACCAAAATAGCCATTAAAGCAGGAAGCGGTATTCGGGTTAGTTGTGTACTAAAAAACACAATAAAAAGTATTAAAAAAAGGGCATGAAAAAAATTTGAAGACCTATTAGACGCGCCGTTATTTACATTCACCGAGCTTCTAGCAATTACAGTTACCACGTTTAAACCACCAAGAAACCCACTACCAATGGTTGCAAGCCCTAGAGCTTTTAAATCTTTATTAACGTTAGAGCGGCGTTTTTCGGGGTCTAATTTATCTACGGCTTTAATGCTTAAAAGAGATTCTATGCTTGCAATTAAGGTTAGAGCAAGAACACTTCCTAAAAAAGACCAATTCCAAATGCCAGAAAAATGGGGTTGTGGCAATTGAGAAATAATATTTTGAAACGAAGGAATGCCAGAAACCATATATTCTTTTGCAATAGGGTTAGGCTCGTGTAATCCAATTTCAAAATAATAGCTAAACCCAATTGATAGTATTACAATCCACATAGGTGCTGGAATTAGTTGCAAGTATTTATTTCTAACTTTTGAATAAAAGAACATAATAGCCAAACTAATTACTCCAGCAAATGCAGCATATATAAAGCCATCGCTTCCATAATGAAAAGCGTCGTTTATGGTATTGGGAATTTCCATAAGATAATCAAAGGTGTCTGCTCTATTAATTCTGTGAGCAAGCATGATATGAAATTGCTTTCCTAATATAATTAATCCAATAGCAGCCAACATTCCTTGAATAGCAGAAGACGGAAAAAAATCGGCTAAGGCCCCCATTCTCAATACCCCTAATAAAAACAGCAAAAACCCAGAGCAAATTATAGCCATGAAAGCAGTATTTAAACCCAGTGTGGTAATGGCAATTAAAACAACTCCTACTAAGCCATTGCCTGGTCCAGATATAGTAACATGACTACCACCTAAAACCGAAACAACCACTCCGCCAACAATAGCCGCTATTACGCCCGATATTGGAGGTGCTTCACTAGCCATAGCAAGACCTAAACCCAAGGGCAAAGCAATAAGGCTAACCACAAAACCAGAAAACATGTTTTTTGGTATTGTTTTTAAAAACGCCTTTATGTTGCTCTTTTTTGTGCTCATTGTAAAATTAAAACATCGGTTGGTAATTCGGTTAATATGTGTTCTATATCGTGAGGAAATAGCCTATCCCAAAAAGTCATTTTTTTTGGAGCGTTCATAACTAACAAATCAGCCCTTGTTATTTGTGCATAATGCCCAATAGAATACCCTTGTTTACCAAAAATAGCCTGTAGTTTTATGCTTATGTTGCTGGTGTATGTTTCTGGAATATGACTAATTATTTGATTTACTCTAAAATTCTCTCTAAGTTTTATACGCTCTTTAATAATAGAGGCTTTTCTTAATGATTTATTATCGTCTATATGTATTGCAATTGCTTCTTTTTTTATCTCTTCAACAATGGTGATTTTTTCTGCTTCAAGCTGTTTAGCAACATAAAAAGCGGTCGTTATAGTTTGTTCTGTTCTGGGGTCTTTTAAACCATTTACAACAATATGCTCACATCTTACACGCTCAACAGATGGTTTAATTAATAGCAAAATAGAGCATTTAGACCTACGGGTAATTTTTCTAGCTATAGAACCCAAATAATATTTTAAAAAGCCTTCTCGTTGCAAAGCACCAAGCACCAGCAAATCAATTTTTTCTTCTTCTGAAGTTGTTAAAATAACATCGACAGGGTTTCCTGTTTTAAAAACAATATCATAACTTAAATTTTCTTTTTCAAAAGGTTTAAGAATAGAAGAAAGCCTTTGTTTTTTTTCTTCTGAACTGTTGCCAACATGAATTAAAACAAGCTTACTATTAAAAAAAAGAGACAACCTAGCGGCTTCAAAAAGATTGGCTTTAAGGTTGGGAGAGAATGCAACACCTATTCCAATACTTTTAAATGGTTTTAAAGACAATATAAATAAATTTTTTACTTTGAGCCGAAAGATAGCATTTTTTAAAAACAACAAATCATATCTTTTTACTTAATTTAGTGATTTATATATTAAGACAAGATCTTATGTTAGAATTAGCAGGTATTATTGTTTTAGGAATTTTAGCTCAATGGGTGGCTTGGAAATTTAAAATCCCAGCTATTTTACCACTTATTTTAATTGGCTTATTAGTAGGACCAATTGCTGCCCAATTTTTAAGTGAAGATGGATCAAAATGGATAGAACCAGTTTGGACAGGAGAAAAAGGACTTTTCCCTGGCGAAGGCTTATATTATTTTGTTTCGTTAGCAATTAGTGTTATTCTTTTTGAAGGTGGCTTAACTTTAAAACGCTCAGAAATTAAGAATGTAGCACCTTCTATAACCAAATTAATAACCCTAGGTTCTGCGGTTACATTTTTTGGTGCGGGCTTATTGGCAAACGTTATTTTTGGACTAAGTTGGGAATTATCATTTTTATTTTCAGGGCTTATAATAGTTACAGGACCAACTGTAATCACACCTATTTTAAGAAACATTCCATTAAAAAAAGATATTTCTACAGTTTTAAAATGGGAAGGTATTTTAATAGATCCTATTGGAGCTTTGGTTGCTGTTTTGGTTTTTGAATTTATTAGTGTTGAAGGCGATAGTGGGTTTACTAAAACCGCTGTAATAGAGTTTGGAAAAATAATTTTATTTGGTACAACCTTTGGTTTTACCTTTGCCCACGCACTGGCATTTGCCATAAATAAAAATTTAATACCACACTATTTACTAAATGTTGTTTCGCTTTCAACAGTATTATTGGTTTTTGTAGAATCAGAAATTTTTGCTCATGAGTCTGGGTTGCTTGCTGTTGTTGTAATGGGAATGGTTTTAGGCAACACAAAGCTTCAAAACATTAAAGAACTCCTGTATTTTAAAGAATCTTTGAGCATACTTCTTATATCAATTTTATTTATTTTGCTTGCTGCAAACATTAATTTTGAAGATTTAATGTTGCTATACAGGTGGGAAACAGCTTTACTATTTGTATTAATTGTGTTTGTTGTAAGACCTTTAGCGGTGTTTTTAAGCACCTATGGTTCTAAGCTAAAAATAAAAGAAAAAATTTTTATAAGTTGGGTTGGACCACGCGGAATTGTTGCAGCAGGTATTGCGTCGCTTTTTGGTAGTAAACTTATAAAACAAGGTGTTGAAGGTGCAGAATACATTACACCTTTGGTGTTTATGATTGTTTTAGGCACCGTTTTATTAAACGCAACAACAGCCAGATTGTTTGCAAAAATAGTGGGGGTTTTTCTAAAAAAATCAGAAGGTATTTTAATTGTAGGAGCCTCAAAAAGCTCCAGAATATTAGCAGACTACCTTAAAAATAATGGCAGGCATGTTGTTCTTATAGATAGCAACGAAACAAATATTGAAAAAGCAAAAGCGTTAGGCTTAGAGGCTATAACTACAAACATTTACTCTGACACCCTTATGGATAATATTGAATTAAATGACGTAGGGTATTTAATGGCTTTAACCGGAAATACAGATATTAATGAATATGCTATAAACAAGTTTAGTAAACAATTTGGTGAAAATGGTTCTTTTAGGTTAGTGTCAACACAAGAAAAGCTAGATAAAATAACACCAAAAGAAGCGTTGTTTTCTTTTAATGATGATTTTAATTCTATAAATGAAATTACAAGAACATACCCAACTATTCAAGAAATAAGTTTAATAAATAAAGAACATTTAGACGAGTTACTTACTATCACCAAGCAAAATAAAGACACCATACCATTGTTTATTAAGGATTTATATGGCGAACTTCATATAATTTCCTTGTACAATTTTAAAGAAAAGAAACTAGAAAAAGGCTGTAAATTGGTTTACTTAGGAAAGATGTTAGATATTAAAAAACCATAGCGTTTTAAACGCCTTATTTATAAAAATTCATTTCGTCAAGATAGGTCCAAACGGGTTCGGGTAATAATGGTTTAATGTTTTTACCGTTTTTAATAGCGTTTCTAATAAAAGTAGAAGAAATTTCCATTATAGGTGCTTCAATACGGTGTATTTTTTTGTGATCTTTAAGCGGGGTTTTTCCATTGGTTTTAGACAATCTAGGATACACATATATAGGATGATTTTCAAGAATAACCTGATAGTTTTTCCACTTGTGAAAGCTATTTAGGTTGTCTTCACCCATAATTAAAGCAAACTCATAATTAGGATATGTTTCTTGTAAATAAGCCAATGTATTAACCGTGTAATTGGGTTGTGGTAAGTTAAATTCTATAGCACTTGGTTTTAGTTTTGAATAGTCTTTTGTTGCTCTATAAACCATTTCTAAACGTTGGTGATTATCAAGTAAACTATGTTTTTTTTTAAACGGATTATGAGGCGTTACAACAAACCAAACTTGGTCTAAGTTGCTAAATTCTACAAGGTGGTTTGCAATTACCAAATGCCCAATATGAATAGGGTTAAATGAGCCAAAATACAATCCAACAGTCATGTTTTATGAGTTAACAAAATTACTTACTACCATTTCGGCGTCTTTGAGTGCTTTTTTTAAAGAGTCATTAACAATTATAGCGTCAAATAAAGGTGCTGTAGCCAATTCGGCTGATGATTTTGCAACACGCATATTAATTTTATCAACACTTTCTGTTTGGCGTTTTTTTAATCTAATTTTAAGCTCGTCAATACTTGGTGGTTTTACAAAAATAGCTAAGGTTTGTTCTGGAAATTTTCGTTTTATTCTAAGCCCGCCCGATACATCAATATCAAAAATAACATTTTTACCTTTTGCCCAAATACGTTCTACTTCTGTTTTTAATGTGCCGTAAAAATTATCGCGATACACTTCTTCCCATTCTAAAAACGCCTCGTTTTTAATGTTGTTTTTAAACTCTTTTAAAGTTAGAAAATAATAATCTTTTCCATCAATTTCATTACCTCGTTTTTCTCGTGAAGTGGCAGATATAGAAAATTCTAAATTTAATTTTTCTATTCCTAATAAATGCCTAACAATAGTTGTTTTTCCTGAGCCAGAAGGTGCCGAAAACACAATGAGTTTGCCTTGCTTGTTGTTTGGTTGTTTTATCACTAATGTATATGCGTTTTTACTGTTTCTGCTTAAAGCACGTTTAATAATTGTTCTTTAATTTTTTCAAGTTCATCTTTCATTTGAACCACAAGCTGTTGCATAGGAGCATAATTACTTTTAGAGCCAATAGTGTTTATTTCTCTTCCTATTTCTTGGCTTATAAAACCCAGCTTTTTTCCGTTAGATTCATGGGTATTTATAGATTCTGTAAAATAATTTAAATGATTTTGTAAACGCACTTTTTCTTCTGTTATATCAAATTTTTCAATATAATAAAGCAATTCTTGCTCCAATCTACTTTCGTCATACTTTTCTTGTAATTCTTCAACACCTTTTAGCAAACGTTCACGAACACCTTCAATTCTATGAGAATCTATAGCGGCGATTTCATTTAGCAATTTTTCAATAGTAATTACCCTATTGTTAAAGTCGTTTTCTAGCACCTTGCCTTCATTTAATCTATGCTCAATTAAATCATTAGTGGCATTGTTAATTTCGGTTTCAATAAGTTGCCAGTCATTGTCATCAATTTCTTCTCGCACGGTATTTAATGCATCAGGAAATCTAACAGCCATTTTAAGCAGTTCTATTTCGTTGCCGTTAACCACTTTTTTAAGTTGTTCTATATACTGCTTAACAACAGGCGTATTTATTTGAGTTGAGGTGTCTTCGGCGGTTGTTTCGGCGTAAATTGAAAAATCTATTTTTCCGCGTTCTAATTTATCGGCAAGGGTTTTTCTTATACTTAGTTCTTTTTCTTTGTAAATAGAAGGCATTCGTATATTCAAATCTAAATTTTTACTATTTAACGATTTGAGTTCTATGGTTATTTTTTTGGTTGGTAACTGAAAAACTGACTTTCCGTAACCCGTCATTGACAATATCATAAACAACTATATTAAAGTTTTACAAAGGTAATTAAAACCACAAGTATAGAAAATAAATAAAAAACAAGTCAAAATTAACCAGATTACTTTTCAATAAACTAGCTTTTAAGTCAATTAATAAATACCTTTGTTCTATTAATTAAAGAGTTACAAACAATGTGTTTTAAAAAAATAAGTATAGTTGTCATATGGGCATTGGTTTTTATTGGTTGTAAGAATAAAAACACTACAAATAATGTCTATGAAAATGCTATTACCAAAACCACTTTAGACAGTTTGATTGCCAACCCGCCAGAAGGAATGGTTTGGATTCCGGGAGGCACATTTTTACAAGGCGCTGTACCACAAGATAAAATGGCTATGATGCATGAAAAACCGCAACACTCTGTTACAGTAGATGGTTTTTTTATGGATATTACCGAAATAACCAATGCACAGTTTTCTAAGTTTGTTGATGCCACGGGCTACCTCACTGTAGCCGAACGAGAAATTGATTGGGAGCTTATGAAAAAACAACTCCCCGCAGGCACACCAAAACCACATGATTCTATTTTACAGCCGGGTTCTTTATTGTTTAAAAAAACCAAATCAAGCGTGCCCAACTTATACGATTTTTCACAATGGTGGCAATGGGCAATTGGTGTGAATTGGAAACACCCAAACGGAGCTCAAAGCACTTTAGAAGGTAAAGAAAATCATCCGGTAGTACACATAAGCTATCAAGATGCCGAAGCATATTGTAAATGGGCAGGAAAACGATTACCCACAGAAGCAGAATGGGAATTTGCAGCAAGAGGAAACAGAGAAAACACCACGTATTTTTGGGGTGATGAGAGATCTAAACTAGCAAAACAAGCAAATAGCTGGGAAGGCGAATTTCCTGTTTTTAACACATTAGAAGATGGTTTTGAAAGAACCGCTCCGGTAAAATCATATCCACCAAATGGTTTTGGACTGTATGATATGGCAGGAAACGTTTGGGAGTTCACATCCGATTGGTATAATGTAAACTACTACAACGAATTGCTTGAAACCGATAGCGTTGCTATAAACCCCAAAGGAGCAAACAAAGCCTATAACCCTAATAATTTATATATTGAAGAAAAAATAATAAAAGGGGGTTCTTTTTTATGTAGCGATTCATATTGTGCTAGTTACAGAGTGTCTTCTAGAATGGGAACAAGTTCTGATTCTTCGGCAGAACACGTGGGCTTTAGAACGGTTGTAACACCAGAGATGCTGCTTTTAATTAGCACACACAATTAAGCTGTTTTTAATAGTGATAAATAGATTTGGTATACCAAAGTCTGCACTATTGTTTTCAATGACTTTAGTAGGGTTTTAGCGGCAGAAGCTGAATTTTTCGAGTCGGTTTATTTTTTTATATTTAGAGTTTTATAAAACAGTTATTATCTTTTTTAAGGTATTACAAATTATCAAATATGAGGAAATATTATATAAGTTTTGGTCTTTTGTTGATCATAATCTTTTCATGTTCTAGCCCAAAAATTAATAAGGATAATCCTTATGCTTTACAAGTAAAAGAGGTTAGAAGTTATTATAAAGCTTTAGATATTCGAGACAGATTAGAAGATCAAGGAGTCAATTCATATATCATTTCTGAAGAAACAAATGATGGAAATTGGTACAGGGTTTTAACAGGTGCAGAAAAATCAATTGATGATATAAAGGAATATAAGAAATCGTTAGAATCTAGCATCGATATTGAGCAGCTTAAAATAATAAACTATCAAATCATTGAAAAAAATCTTGATTTAGATTTTGAAAACCATTTAAGCGAGCGCCAAAGACTTCAGTCACAGAAACCGAATGTTCCCCAAAAGATTTATAATATAATTAATAAGTTTCCAGATGATAAAAATTTCATTGTACAAAGTTTTTTTGTAACCAATTGTCCTGATTCTTTAGCCGATATGAGCAAATATCGAGCTGCTTTTGATAATATAAAACACGATCTCCCAAGAGGCATTTATATGTCAAGTCTTATGAAAAAATCAAAAGCTATTGCTGAAGTGATTTATGAAGACAACCTCTTTGGAGATAGAGTAACCTTAGATATAATTGAACTCAAAGACAATTTAGATTTAAACCCTCTAGACGATGAGCTATTAACAAACCAAAGTATTGCTAACTATTTTGCCGAGCTAATTTTGGATACTGGAGACTACGCCTTTGAAGATAAGTTAAAGGTTAAAATATCAGCATTTCAAAAATTACAAGGCTATAAAGTAACCATTCAGCCAAAACAAAGTAAATCGTATTTGAGAACCTATTTTTGTTTGGTTTCTAAAGATTCTAAATACCTCGTGTTTTCGCAATCTACAGACAAAACAGATGATGAAATTATTGAAATTATTGAAGATTTGGGCGATACAGATGGGTTGAGTTCCTATGATGAGTTTTATAATGCCTTTTACACAATACCTAACACTTGTGGTGTAGATGACCCATTTATTTCTGTTTATTCAAAAAAACTAACAAACGAATACGCCCGTAGGCGAAGATATGCCAATTGGTCTAAAAAAATGGTAGGGCATTGGCAAACTACGGTTTGCTTTAATGGAGAGGATAATAACTCATGGGGAGTTTCCTTTTTTGATTTATTAAATCAAAATAAAGTTAATCTGGTATATAACACATTGTATATTGATTCAAAAAAAAATAAAAGATCTTATGAATTAATTGATGTTTTGGATAATAAAGGCGTAATTGATAGAGACAAATATCCTGACGAGTTGTCGTTTCCCGGAAATCGGTTTGTGGTTTCGGTTAATAATTATAAAAGAGGCAGGTTAACACGTGAAAAAATGCTCACAATTGCCAATTGTTTACAATTAAAATAAACGTTTAAAAACTAAAAAACCCTTCGACCAAAAAAAGATGATAGCTCAACTTTGTACACCAAAATGAGTTGTTTTCTAAACCAACACTATAAACTTTCAGTCTATAATGACAGCTCTTCTATTTAAAAATCTGTTTCCTGTATTCTGTTGGAGTACATCCTTTTACTTTTTTAAAAGCCCTAAAAAACGTTTGATGTGAATTAAATCCAGAGGCAATAGCTAACGATTTTAAATTCATTTTGATCAAGTAATTATTATTTATAAGCTCGATAGATTTTTCAACCCTGTAAGCGTTTACAAAGTCATTAAAATTTAATTGTGTATTAACAAGTATCGCTTTTTGAACCTTTTTTTTGGTAGAATCAACTCTAATCACAACATCTTCAATGGTTAGCCTCTTCTTTAAGTAAAGACGTTCATTTTGAAATAGGTTTTTTACCATTATAAAGGTATCCTCAAGCATTGCTGGGTCAAAAATATGTATCCTTTTTATGAGAGGTAAATAATTTAAGAGTACTGGATTTGCAAGAAAAAAAAGGAGAGACGAAACAACATTTATTCTAACAATCAAATGAATAGAGTTATCAAAAACAGGGTTCAAAAAACTGAAATAATAGCTACAATTCAATAACAAGGTTTCAAATAAAAGAAAAAGATAGCTGTAAATCCAAATCTTATACAACCGAATTTTTTTAATTGTAACAGACGAATTTATGTGGTCCATACATAATTTAAAAAGGTATACAAGTAAAGCAACATTCCCCACTAATTTTATGAGCAACTTATCGCTGAAGTAAATGGGGTCTACTATTTGAAGTAATAAAAAATATACTTTTTTTGTTTTGTAATGCAATATATAAACGCCAAAATAATTTAGAATAATAATCAAAAAATAAAAAATAATTGGAATGAAAAAAACCCAGTTGATTTTAGATTTTGAACCTTTTATTGCAGATTCTACGTGCAAGATTAAAAATACAAAAGAAGTGATATGTAATATATTGATAAGGTCAAAAAAGATTATCTCAACAGTATTAAAGTTAATACCCTTGTATATAATAGTAGACACCAGCAATAAAAACGTATGAATGATAATATAATCTAAGTGAAATTTATTTGCATTATTGCGTTTAACAAAAAGAAAAACAATTAATCCTAAAAGCAGTATTAAGACAATATTGATAATTTGATTTCCCATATTTTGTTTAACATTAAGCGCCCAATGTATGATTTTTATTTGGACATAACTAGTTTTTATTTGGACTTTATTTCTTGCAATTTTAAAAACACCGGTTTACATAGTGTGTATTTTTGTTTGAAACTAATTAACCATTTTAAAACTTAGTCATGAAAAAAATTATTACGTTATTTTTAACATTAACATTCTTTAATGGATTCGCTCAAAGCGACTATTTTTGGGTTGGCGGTTCAGGAAACTGGACCGAAACAATTCATTGGGCCACAACTTCAGGTGGAACAGACTTGCATAATCAAGTTCCTACGTCTTTAGATAATGTTTTTTTTGATGCCAATTCTTTTGATGCAACCGGACAGACAGTAACATTAGACAACAATGATTTAATGTGTAATAACATTGATTTTACTGGTGTGACCAACAGCCCTACTTTCAATGGGAATTCTAAAACACTATTAGTCTATGGTTCAATAGGTTTAGTTGAAGCTATGTCCATTAACGCTACTAATTTTCAACTAGAAGCTACAACTACTGGTCATACATTAACAACAGCTGGTCATACTTTAGGCAACCTAACCTTTAATGGCATTGGTGGAGAATGGACCTTACAAGACGAACTCACGTCTTCTTCTACGTTTAATCTCAAACATGGGTCTGTAATTACAAATAGTTATACTTTAAATATTAATAGTTTCAGTAGTGAAAATGCTAACGTACGAGCTTTAACATTAGGCTCCTCAATCGTTAATTTAGGCACCAGTGGAAACTGGAATGTGCGAACAACAAATAATTTCACCTTAAATTCAGGCACTTCCACTATAAACCTAATTAACGGAAGATTCTATCAAGGTGAATCTAATATAAATAACGGGTGGGATCTCACTTATTACAACGTGAATTTTTCTCCTACTGGAGATAATAAAGCACAACTCTATACTTACAATGGAGGTGGTCGTGCAACCTACAATAATCTAACATCAACCAACGGTTTAGAGCGTTGGGGAGGTGGAGGCGAGGTCATTGTAATAAATAATTTTTCTTGTTCTGGACCTTACACAGGATATTGGGGAGGTCTTATCGATGTAGGTGGAACAGCTACATTTGGAGATAGTGCTGCTTTTGACGCTCTGTTTACCGCTAACACAATAAACTTTAATGGCGTAGGAGCAACTTACTTACTCTCTGCAT
>JALRJA010000071.1 GCA_023255235.1 Flaviramulus sp. | reverse complement strand
GCTGGTTTTAAAACCAATACCAACAAAGTTACTTTTATAGATGATGACGAAAAAGTAACCGAATTTAAATTAAAATCTAAAACAGAAGTAGCTATAGATTTATTAAACACAATAATATCAAAAATACATGCGTAGTATAGTAATTATCTTTTTATTTTGCTTTATTTTCAAAGGCTTTTCTCAAGAATTGAATTGCAGTTTGGTGGTTAACGCCCAACAAACCGGAAACGAAAACTTTCCTATTTTTAAAACATTAGAAAAGCAACTTACAGAGTTTATAAACAATACAAAATGGACAAATAAAGCATTTAAAACTCAAGAACGCATTAACTGTGGTATGGTCATTATTATATCAGAATACAGTGGTGAATCTTTTTCAGCATCTTTACAAGTGCAATCGTCGCGTCCTGTTTTTGGGTCTTCATTTAGCACACCTGTTTATAATTTTAACGACCAAGATTTCAGCTTTAAATATTTAGAATTTCAAAATTTAATTTTTAATCCAACACAATTTGAATCTAATTTAATATCGGTTTTAGCATTTCATGTTTATATGATTTTAGCTTTAGATGCCGATACCTTTTCAGAAAAAGGAGGTGAAGAATACTATAAACAAGCCCAAACCATTTTAAACTATTCGCAGCAAGGAAATTTTAAAGGCTGGAAACTAGAAGATGGTTTGCAAAGCAGATTTGCACTCATAGACAACGTTTTATCTACTACTTTTAAAGAATACAGAAGTGTTATTTATGATTACCACAGAAACGGTTTAGACACCATGAGTGAAGACACCAAAAAAGGCAAAGAAGCTATAGCAGAATCTTTAAAACAGTTTCAGGCTATGAATAGCCGAAGACCCAATTCTTTTTTATTACGCACCTTTTTTGATGCCAAAGCAGATGAAATAGAACAAATTTTTTCAGATGGTCCCAATGTCAATATTGCTAGTGTTAAAGAAACATTACAAAAAATAGCACCACTACATAGCAGTAAATGGCAAAATATTAAATTTTAGTTCTAGTTAAAAAGTATAAAATACTTCTTAAATTTGCTATCTTTAACTCAATAAGAGTACTGTAACTGTATGCTAAGCTCACTTTCTATAAAAAACTATGCACTAATTGATAACCTACAGGTTAATTTTAACAATGGTTTTTCAACAATTACTGGCGAAACAGGTGCTGGAAAATCTATACTTCTTGGTGGTTTATCATTAATTTTAGGTAAACGAGCAGATTTAAGTAGTTTAAAAAATATAGAAGAAAAATGTATTATTGAAGCTGTTTTTAATATTACAAATTACAATTTAAAAGCCCTTTTTAAAACCGAAGATTTTGATTACGAAGAACAAACCATTATTCGTAGAGAAATTCTACCATCAGGAAAATCTAGAGCCTTTGTAAACGATTCTCCCGTAAATTTAAATAGCCTACAAGTATTAGGCGAACGCTTAGTAGATATTCATTCACAACATCAAACCTTACAGTTAACGAGTAATGAATTTCAGTTTCAAATTATTGATGCCTTGGCTAATAACCAAGATAATTTACAAAACTACAAACAAGAATTAAAAACATATAAAGACCTTGAAAAAGAGCTAAAAGAACTTTTAAAATTTCAATCAGAAGCTATAAAAGAACAAGATTATAATACATTTTTACTAAACGAATTAACACAAGCCAATCTTGTAGAAGGCGAACTTGAAACCCTTGAAGAAGAATATGAAACCCTAAACAATATAGAAAGTATTCAAGAAAAACTATCAGAAGCATATCAACTATTAAGTGATGAGCAAATAGGTGTTTTAGCCTCATTAACCTCATTAAAAAACACGCTTCAAAAACTAGCATCCTATTCCAATAAATACGAAACCATTTTTAGCAGAACACAAAGTAGTTTAATAGAACTAGACGATGTTTTTAGCGATATAAACAAATTACAAGAAAACCTAGATGCAGACCCTAACAGATTAGAAGTAGTTAACTCAAAACTAAAAACACTTCATAATTTAATGCAAAAGCACACTACAAATACTGTTTCAGAATTAATTAGCATTAAAAATAAATTAGAAGAAAAAGTTGCTTTCACTCAAAATTTAGATGATTCCATTCATAAAAAACAAACAGAAATCACATCAAAAGAAAACCAATTAAACACCATTGCCAAAACCATTCATGAGAGAAGAACAAAGGCTATTCCAGAGTTAAAAGCACAACTTGAAACCATTTTAAGTAATTTAGGAATGCCCAATGCCCAATTTAAAATAGATTTAATTTTAGGCAACACATTTTTAGCAAATGGACAAGATGACTTATCATTTTTATTCTCAGCCAATAAAGGCGGCAACTTTAACGAACTAAAAAAAGCAGCATCAGGAGGCGAGTTATCAAGAATTATGCTAGCCATTAAATCTATTTTAGCAAAATACATACAACTACCCACCATTATTTTTGATGAAATTGACTCGGGTGTTTCAGGCGAAATATCAAATAAAATGGCAGACATTATGCTACAAATGAGCAAAACAATGCAAGTAATATCCATTACACATTTACCACAAATTGCAGCCAAAGGTCACTCACACTTTAAAGTATTTAAAGAAGATGTAAACAACATAACCCAAACCAATTTAGTAAAACTAAACCACGATGAGCGTATTGTAGAAATTGCCCAAATGCTTGGCGGTATAGACACCACAGCATCGGCAATTGCACACGCCAAAGAATTGCTCAATTAAAAATAAAGTTTATTACTTTTGCCCAGTAATGTATAAATAAAATAACACACAACATAAACAAACCAGTATGTCATACAACTTATTAAAAGGAAAAAAAGGAATCATTTT
>JALRJA010000033.1 GCA_023255235.1 Flaviramulus sp. | reverse complement strand
TAACTCATAAATAATATTAATCAATTAAAAACAAACAATTATGGTAGCAGAATTTATAATTCCAGTAGTGATATTTGGTTCAATTTTTGGCGTATTTTATCTGTATTTTTCTACACGTAACAAAGAGCGATTAGCACTTATTGAAAAAGGAGCAGATGCTAGTATTTTTATAAGTGGAAAATCTCACAAACAACCTATTTGGAAGGTGCTAATTTTAAATTTAGCATTATTATTAATGGGTATTGGTTTAGGTGTATTTATTGCAATGTTGTTAATTCAATACACATCTCTTAATGAAGATGCAATATATCCTTCGGTTATTTTCTTTATGGCAGGTTTATCATTATTTATTGGTTTTAATTTAACCAAAAAAATGGATGAATAAGAATCAAACTAGTCACTAATCAAAAAGAGTTTAAAGTAAAAGGGTTTATTTTACCGGAAAATTAAAATAGGTATTAGGAAAAGGTTCGTTTCTTAAAGTAAAGTGCCACCATTCTTTTGGGTAGTTTCTAAAACCATATTGCTTCATAATATTTTGTAATAAAACTCTGTTAGCTTTCTCTTGTTCAGTAATACCATCATGGGCAACCCATGATGGTTTACCAAAAAAATCATACTTGCTTCCCATATTAAGAGCTTCGCCCGTATTGGCATCAATAATGGTTACATCAACCGTACTGCCTCTACTATGACTTGATTTTGAAGCAATATAGCCTTCTTTAAACAAATTCCTTTTTTTTATATTGGGGTAAAATATATGCTTATTTATAGTGTCGTTTAAATCTCTAGCCCATTTTTTAAAATGGTTTACAGCCTGTTGAGGTCTATATCCATCATAAATTTTTAGGCATAAATTATACTGTTGCAATGCCTCATGTACTTGCTTTAAAGCATTTGCTGCTTCTATAGTTAATATAAGTTTGTTTGAATAGTAGCCATCTATGGGTTTGCCTACAAAATTATTTGATGTATGGTAGTGAAGCTCAACATCTAAATCTGGTATAACATCGTTTACATAAACAAAACCAGTTGGCAACTGAGAAAATGCAGACGTAAAAAAAACATTAAATAAAACGACACATAAAAATTTCTTATTTCTCATAATTATGCTAATTTAGAAAATAAAAAAACATCATGCTTTTTGAGAGTTCGATAAATTTAAATATGAAAGATGCCGAAGTTATTTATTATCCTAACTTTTTTGATAAAAACAAAGCTGACGCCTATTTTGATTCCCTTTTAAACAACTGTAATTGGCAACAAGATAGTATTACTGTTTTTGGAAAAAAACATTTACAACCCCGATTAACCGCTTTTTTTGCAACTAACTCAAAATCCTATCAATACAGTAATATAATAATGAAACCTCTGGCGTTTAACAATGATTTATTAGAAATTAAAGATGCTATAGAAACACAAACAAGTATTGATTTTACTAGTTGTTTAGCAAATTTGTATCGTGACGGAAAAGATAGCAATGGGTGGCATTCAGATAATGAAAAAGAACTTGGTGAAAACCCTATTATAGCTTCGGTTACATTTGGTGAGGAACGTCTTTTTAAGTTTAAACAT
>JALRJA010000004.1 GCA_023255235.1 Flaviramulus sp. | reverse complement strand
CTTTTGACTATTACGAGTAAGTGTTGTATAACTCAATCGTTGTTTACCAAGCATTGTAAATTCATGATCATACTCCCAATCAAATACATCTGGAAACCAATTAAAATTAAAATTTGAATAATCTTTTCCAATTTTAGAATTGCACCAATCAACCCCTTTTTTAACAACATCAAAACCTTCATATTTACCATTAGAATTTAAATAACTACTTAATGATATTGCGGTTCTTCCTACACCACTACCAATATCAAGTACGGTGTCATCTGGCTTTAAATCAATAGTATTTTGAAGTAAATGTAATTGGTGAGTACTATGAGCTAAAAAACTTTTTGGGTTTGATGGTGATCCTGTAAAAATAGAGCCTCTTGGAGGAACATATTGATGCTTATTACCTTTTATTCTATCTAAAATATCTAAAGGCAAATAGTAAAACCGCCTAACAAGATAGCGTTGATTGGCAGATAATGCATACCACAAGTTTCTAAAATATTTTTTCTTCATAAATACTCTTATAATAAATAACGAAAGTACTAAACACAGTTTAATATTTTTATGTAAAAACAAATAATTTTCTAAACTGGTTATTTATAAAACACGTTCATAAAAGTAGATTAAAACAAATAAATCAATTTTACAAACCCTTTTAACAAGGCAATCTTGTTTTTTAAAGCTATATAATTGTAGCATCGTTAAAATATGATGTATCTTTGTGTTCTAATAATTGTAAACAGCAAACAAAACACACTTTGTGTATATTAAAAACTATGGCAAAATCACAAGTTACCTTTAATAAAATTGAAAAAGAAAAAAAGCGTTTAAAGAAAAGAGAAGAGAAGCAAAAAAAGAAAGAAGCTAGAAAAGCTGAAGCTAAAGAAAACCCTAAAGGAATTCAATTTGCCTATGTAGATTTTAACGGAAATTTAACCGACACACCTCCAGACCCAACCATGCGCTTAAAGGTTGAAGCCGAAAGTATTGAATTGGGTATTCCTAAAAAAGAAGACAGAGAAACAGAACCTATTGCTGCCAAAGAAGGTAAAGTGTCTTTCTTTGACCACTCAAAAGGGTTTGGCTTTATTTTAGATAGTATTAACCAAGAAAAATATTTTGTTCACGTTAGTGGTATTCTAGAACCTATTGAAGAGAATGATAAAGTAACCTATGAGTTAGAAAAAGGAGCTAAAGGAATGAATGCTGTTAAAGTGAAAAAAATATAACTATAATTACGCTATCAAAAATAGTGTTCTTTTAAATATGGCGTTACCGAAAAAATCTATAGTTATAATTTTAGCTTTTTTTGCCATTTATGTAATTTGGGGTTCTACCTACCTTTTAAACAAAATAGCTGTTTTAGAATTACCTCCTTTTAAGCTAGCTGCCGTTAGATTTTTAACAGCAAGCATAATTATTTTTATACTAGCAAAACTTTTAAAAATTGATGTTTCAATTACAAAACAACAACTTAAAAACACTACCATAGCAGGGTTTTTATTTTTAACTTTTGGTAATGGCGTTGTGGTTTGGGCACTTAAATTTGTTGATAGTGGTTTTGCTGCTTTAATAATTTCTGCACAACCTTTGGTGGTGTTAATTTTAATGCGAATTTTTCAGGGCAAACGAATTGCTACCATGTCATTTTTAGGTGTTATACTTGGGTTTGTTGGTATTTTTCTATTAATTAGCCAAAAAGAAATTAGAAGTCAAGAAAATCAAATTGAAGGCATAATTATGATTTTTGTGTGTATGATAAGTTGGGCTTATGGAAGTTTATTTGTTGGTAAAGCCAATTTACCATCAAATCATTTTGTAAATACGGGTTACCAAATGCTTACAGGAGGCATTATGCTAACAGTAGCGAGTTTGTGTTTTGGCGAATCTTGGACTTTACCAACTACATGGAGTAGTGCAGTTCAATGGTCTATGATATTACTTATTGTATTAGGTAGTATAGTTGCCTTTACAGCATTTAATTATTTACTAAAAGAAGTTTCACCAGAAAAAGTAGCTTCTAGCACCTATGTAAACCCTATTATAGCTTTATTTTTAGGTTGGTTAATTTTAAAAGAAACCATTACAAATCAATCTATTATAGCAGCAATTGTGTTATTAACAGGAGTTTATTTTATTAATACTAATAGAGTTATAAAACCAAGAGGAATTGGGCGATAAATAAGACAAACATATTTTACTAGGAAATCTTAATATTAAGTTTTTTTTAAACTAACCACAACCAAAATTACTATTAAATGAAAGTTCCTGCTAGCATAAATAACCTGAGAAGACGGTTTATGCACAACATTACCAAGCATATTGGCAAGTCATATACTTATGAAAAAATGGGCTCTAAAGAAACGCTCAATATTAAAAGAGTTTTAATTGTAAGACCTAACCATAGATTAGGAAATCAATTATTAATTACACCGCTTGTGCAAGAGGTTTTAAATACATTTCCAAATTGCGAGATAGATTTATTTGTTAAGGGTGGTGTTGCAAATGCGGTATTTAAAAACTATAAGGAAATAAAAAAAATAATTGAACTTCCTAAAAAACCTTTCAATCATTTGTTTAGATATTGTATGGTTTGGTTATCTATTAAAAAAACAAAATATGATTTAGTAATAAATGGTGATAAAAATTCATCTTCAGGAAAAATGCTAACACAAATTAGTAATGCTAACTATAAAGTTTTTGGTGAAGTACAT
>JALRJA010000443.1 GCA_023255235.1 Flaviramulus sp. | reverse complement strand
TATCCTCTTCGGTAACGGCTCTTTTTAGATGGGTGATATAGGGCTTAAGTCCTCTATCAATTGCAGAAATTACCCCTTCCCAGGTTTCTTCTTCTTCAATCTCTCGATAGATTCGATTTTCAATAAAAATGCGTTCTAATGATGCAAAATGCCATTGCTCTTCAAACTCGCCTAGTTTGATTTCTAGTTCTTGTTTTAAAAGCTCAACCGTATTGTCTGTACTACGACGTAGCATTTCTGTTACGCCAACAAATAAGGGTTTGTTGTCTTCAATAACGCAGCCAAGTGGCGATATAGAAGACTCACAACTTGTAAATGCATAAAGGGCATCAATTGTTTTATCGGGCGATAAGCCAGAAGGTAAATGAATTACTATTTCAACATCGGCAGCTGTATTATCTTCAATTTTTTTAATTTTTATTTTGCCTTTATCATTAACCTTTAAAATAGAATCTATAACAGATGATGTTGTAGTACCAAAAGGAATTTCTGTAATTACCAATGTGTTTTTATCTAGTTGTGATATTTTAGCACGCACACGTACTCTACCACCTCGCATACCATCATTATAGTTTGAAAAATCTGCTTCGCCACCTGTTGGGAAATCTGGTAAAATGGTAAAGCGTTTTCCTTGTAAATGTTTTATGGAAGCATCAATAAGTTCTATAAAATTATGAGGTAGTATTTTTGTAGAAAGCCCAACAGCTATACCTTCACCGCCTTGAGCAAGTAGCAACGGAAACATAACAGGTAGGTTTATGGGTTCTTTTCTTCTACCGTCATAACTAGATTGCCACTCGGTAATTTTAGGGTTGAAAACAACATCTAAAGCAAATTTTGAGAGCCTTGCTTCAATATATCGTGATGCTGCTGCACTATCGCCAGTTAGTATGTTTCCCCAGTTTCCTTGTGTGTCAATAAGTAAATCTTTTTGACCAATTTGAACCATAGCATCTGCTATACTGGCATCGCCATGTGGATGGTATTGCATAGTATGACCTACAATGTTGGCTACTTTATTGTATCTGCCATCATCTAAATCTTTCATAGAATGCATAATACGACGCTGCACTGGTTTAAAGCCATCTTCTATGGCTGGTACAGCACGTTCTAAAATAACATAAGATGCGTAGTCTAAAAACCAATCTTTATACATACCCGTAACACGAGTTATGGTTTCTTTTGGTTCGTCTTGTTGGTTTTCTAAATTGTTGTTTTCTTCCTCTATCATAAGTTATGAAACTTTCTCGTCTTCAATTAAATCTAGTTCAACTTTTAAATTATCAATAATAAACTCTTGTCTTGTTGGGGTGTTTTTACCCATGTAGAATGACAGTAATTCTTCAATAGACATACCGTCATCTAGCATAACCGGGTCTAATCGTATGTTGTCGCCAATAAAGTGTTTAAATTCATCAGGAGAAATTTCACCTAATCCTTTAAATCTAGTAATTTCTGGTTTAGGTTTTAGCTTTTCAATGGCTGCTTTTCGTTCTTCTTCTGAATAACAATAAATGGTTTCTTTTTTATTTCTTACTCTAAATAAAGGGGTTTGTAAAATATATAAATGCCCTTCTTTTATTACTTCAGGAAAAAATTGAAGAAAAAATGTTATTAATAGTAAACGAATGTGCATGCCATCAACATCTGCATCAGTAGCAATAACTACGTTATTATATCGTAAATCTTCAAGCGATTCTTCTATGTTTAAAGCAGCTTGCAGTAAGTTAAATTCTTCGTTTTCGTAAACTATTTTTTTGCTTAACCCGTAACAGTTTAATGGTTTTCCTTTTAAACTAAAAACGGCTTGTGTGTTAACATCTCTTGATTTTGTTATACTACCGGAAGCTGAGTCGCCTTCTGTGATAAACAAGGTTGTTTCTAGATTTCGCTCGTTTTTGGTATCACCAAAATGCACTCTACAATCGCGTAATTTTTTGTTGTGAAGATTGGCTTTTTTTGCTCGGTCTTTTGCTAATTTTCTAATTCCTGAT
>JALRJA010000415.1 GCA_023255235.1 Flaviramulus sp. | reverse complement strand
TTACCCTTCATGTTATTTGCGATGTTTCCAGGTTGGATGAACACGTTACCAAAATCGGGTGGCTGGTTGAATACGGTTAAAGTTTCCTTGGGTTTCTTAGAATTGGCTTTAGCTTTTAAATTTTTATCAAATGCCGATTTAGTACAACATTGGGGAATTTTAAAAATTGAACCCTTTTTAATTATTTGGATACTTATTTTTGGCGGATTGGCTTTGTATTTATTTGGTAAAATTAAGTTTCCGCATGATTCTCCTATCAAAAAATTATCATTTTCAAGAATAGCAGGCGGTATATTAGTTGCTGCTTTTACCATTTATTTAGTATCAGGTTTTAGAGTAAACAAAGAAACCAAAACCTTTACACCACTTACACTTTTAAGCGGTTTAGCACCACCTGTTGGTTATAGTTTTATTTACCCAAATGATTGCCCTAATAATTTAGAATGTTTTAAAGATTTTAAAACAGGGGTTGCCTATGCTCAAAAAGTAAATAAACCTATCATTTTAGATTTTACAGGATATGCCTGTGTGAATTGCAGAAAGATGGAAGAACACGTTTGGTCTATTAAAAAGGTTGATAATTATATACGCAATGAGTTTGTATTAATTTCTCTTTATGTTGATGATAAGAAAACCTTGCCAGAAAACGAACAAGTTTTGGTAAATAGATTGAATGGTGGCACAAGGCAACTTAAAAATTATGGTCATAAATGGGCTAATTTTCAAACACAATTTTTTCAAACCAATTCACAGCCATACTATGTATTATTAAACTCTAATGGCACTCAAATTTTAAACCAACCCGTTGGTTATATGCCAGATGATATTGAGTATGCAAAATTTTTAGAGTGCGGTTTAGAAGTTTTTAATAACAATAAGTAATACTTTAAAGCAACCCATTATTTTAAGTAATTTAATATTTTAATGAGAGCTCCTTTGTTTTCATTAATAAAAATTTTGTTGGTATTTCCTGAAAACTGTCTTTTTTTAGTATCTATAAGCAACTCATTTAAAATACTGTCAAACTCCTTTTGGTTTGATATTGAAAACACACCACCTGTATCTATCATAGTTTGAGCTTCAGGAAATTTTTTATGATAATTACCAATAATAATAGGAACACCAAAAACAGCAGGCTCTAAAATATTGTGTAGTCCTGTATTACCAATAGCACCACCAACATAAGCAATGTTTGAATAACTATAAACTTTTGATAGAATTCCAATAGTATCTATAATAAAAACTTTTGCAGCAGATAATGGCTGTGTGTCTTTTTCAGAAAACAATACAACATCATCATTAATACGAGCTTTTAAATTATTAATTTGATGCGATTTTATATTGTGTGGAGCAATGATAAACTTAATATTTTTTGAAACGTCAGAATTAATAAAATTAACAAGCAAAATATCATCTTCAGGCCAAGTGCTACCAGCTACAACACAAAGCTTATTGTCTTTAAAAGACTCTATAAAAGCTAAGGTGTTATCAGTTTTTAGTTGATTTGCCACACGGTCAAATCTCGTATCACCAGAAACCGTAATGCTATCATAATTTATAGAAAGTAGTAAATTTTTTGAAGTTTCATTTTGGGTAAAAATATGTTCAAAAGTAAATAGAGTGTTTCTAAAAAGCCTTCCATAAAATTTAAAATACGGTTGATTCTTTCTAAACAAAGCTGAAATTAAAATTGCTCGTAAGTTTCGTTTTTGTAATTCTAATAAATAATTAGGCCAAATATCATATTTAACAAAAATACTGAGCTCAGGGTTTACTATATTTAAAAACGTTTTGGCATTTTTTTTAGTGTCTAAAGGAAGGTAAACCACTACATCTGCAACAGGCGTATTTTTTCTAATTTCATACCCAGAAGGAGAAAAAAAACTTAGAATTATTTTGTGCTTTTTATAGCGTTTCCTGAGCTCCACAAAAACAGGCAAGCCTTGTTCATATTCTCCTAATGAAGCACAATGAAACCAAAGCGTTTTATCTGTTTTACTCAACTTGCGGTTTAAAGTTGTAAAGGTGTTTTTTCTGCCAACAACCCCTTTTTTTAATTTTTCATTAAAAACCGAAGCACATTTTAAAACAAGATTTGTAAAGTGTATTGCTATGTTATAAATTATATGCAATATTTTTTTTTGCTAAAATACATTTCTTTAAAATATATTCATTGGTTAACGTGTATGAATTTTGTAATTTCGTAAATTAATTTACCCATTTTGGGTATTTAAAAAAATGGTTTGTTATTTTTTTAACCTTTCCAAACTATATAATTTTTTTAGATGAAGAAAATTCAAATGGTAGACCTCAAAGGTCAGTATAACAATATAAAAGATATTGTTGATGCCGAAATTCAACAAGTTATTGAAAATACAGCATTTATAAATGGACCTAAAGTACATGAGTTTCAAAAAAATTTAGAGAACTACTTAGGTGTAAAACATGTAATACCTTGTGCAAATGGTACAGATGCCCTACAAATAGCCATGATGGGATTAGGTTTAAAACCTGGTGACGAAGTTATTACAGCCAATTTTACTTTTGCAGCTACCGTAGAAGTAATTGCATTACTACAATTAACACCAGTATTGGTTGATGTTAATGAAGATGATTTTAATATTAATATTGATGCTATAAAAAAAGCTATAACACCAAAAACTAAAGCTATTGTGCCTGTTCATTTATTTGGACAATGTGCCAATATGGAAGCTATTATGGAAATAGCTAAAGAGCATAATCTATACGTTATTGAAGACAATGCACAAGCAATAGGAGCTACTTATACATATAAGAACGGAAAAAAAGTAAAAGCAGGAACTATTGGCGATATTGGTTCTACGTCATTTTTCCCATCTAAAAATTTAGGCTGTTATGGCGATGGTGGTGCTATTTTTACTAATGATGATAATTTAGCACATATTATAAGAGGTATTGTAAATCATGGAATGTATGAACGGTATCATCATGATGTTGTTGGTGTAAATTCAAGATTAGATAGTATTCAAGCGGCTGTTTTAGATGCCAAGTTACCACATTTAGACGCCTACAATAGAGCCAGAAGACACGCAGCTTTAAAATACAATCAAGCATTTAAACCATATAAAAATATTATAACACCAAAAGTAGCCAATGGTTGTGAAGTTATTTGTGATGCCTGTGACTGTCATGTATATCACCAATATACTCTAAGAATAGTAGGCACAAACAGAGATGTGTTGGTAAAACACTTAAATGAGCAAGGCATTCCATGTGGCGTGTATTACCCAATTCCGCTACATAAACAAAAAGCCTATATAGATGACCGCTATAATGAAGCAGATTTTAAAGTAACCAATCAATTAGTTAAAGAAGTAATTTCTTTGCCTATGCATACCGAATTAGATGATGAGCAAATAGAATTTATTACGGCAACAATTATAAAATTTATAAATGGATAAAGTATTAGTTACAGGTGGCTTAGGGTTTATTGGTTCTCATACTGTTGTAGAATTACAAAATGAAGGATATGAAGTTGTTATTATAGACGATTTATCAAACGCCTCTATTAGTGTTTTAG
>JALRJA010000395.1 GCA_023255235.1 Flaviramulus sp. | reverse complement strand
AACGCTAAGTTTTTATTAACTGGTGATCCTGGTCAAATAGATTTACCTCGTAGAACCATTTCTGGTTTAAAAGAAGCCTTATTGATTTTAAAAAACGTTGAAGGTGTAGGTATGATATTTTTAGATGATAAAGATGTAATTCGTCACCGTTTAGTTAAGAAAGTTATTGAAGCTTATAAAAGTATTGAAAATGTAGATTAAATAAAAGCTATCTGATACCGCAATAGGAATATTTATGGATATTACCAAAACACATTTGCAGAAAATGAGTTAGATTTACCAACAGTAGGTGTAGAATTAACTTGTAACATCCAATTTAAATAATTCAACAAAAAACATTAAGATTTTAAAGCAGAAATATTTGTTTATCCTGTTTTATTATTTGTTTACCAACCTTAAACAAATTACATTTGCAAAACTAATAATATCCAATCCTTGATGAATACAATAACGGATACTAATTTCAATTTTCCAAATCAAAAAAACGTTTATAAAGGAAAAGTAAGAGAAGTTTATAATATCAATGATGAGCAATTAGTTATGATTGCTACCGATAGACTTTCGGCTTTTGATGTAGTAATGCCAAAAGGTATTCCATACAAAGGGCAAATTCTTAATCAAATTGCTACTAAAATGATGGCTGCAACCCAAGATTTAGTGCCAAATTGGTTAACAGCAACACCAGATCCAAATGTTGCCGTAGGTCATTTATGTGAACCTTTTAAAGTAGAAATGGTTATTCGTGGGTATATGTCTGGTCATGCTGCACGTGAGTATAAAGCAGGGAAACGTATGCTTTGTGGTGTTTCCATGCCAGAAGGTTTAAAAGAAAATGATAAATTTCCTAAACCGATGATTACACCAGCAACTAAAGCAGAAATGGGCAATCATGATGAAGATATTTCGCGTGAGGATATTTTAAAACGTGGTATTGTCTCTGAGGAAGATTATCTGGTTTTAGAAGATTATACACGTAAATTATTTCAACGTGGAAGTGAAATTGCAGCTTCTCAGGGACTTATTTTGGTTGATACTAAATATGAATTTGGTAAAACTAAAGATGGCAAAATTGTATTGATTGATGAGATACATACACCAGATTCATCACGTTATTTTTATGCTGAGGGCTACCAAGAACGTCTAGACAAAGGCGAACCTCAAAAACAACTTTCTAAAGAGTTTGTACGCCAGTGGTTAATTGCTAATAATTTTCAAGGTTTAAAAGGACAAATAGTACCATTTATGAGTGATGAATATATTGAAACCGTAAGCGAACGTTATATTGAACTTTATGAGAATATTACAGGTGAAACTTTTGTAAAAGCAGATGTTTCAAATATTCAAAGTAGGATAGAAGCAAACGTGTTGGCGTATTTAAAGTAATCTAAATACGCTCTATCAACCAATTTTTAAATTCATAAAAATTTTGTGGTGCAACACCATGACCTACTGGAAATTCAGAGTATTTGTGTTTTATATTTAAACTACTTAAAAAAGGCACAGTTTGTCTTGCCCATTCAACAGGAATTACTTGGTCTACACTCCCATGAGAGCAATAAAAATTTAAATTAGAATAATCTTGTTGGTTTATATTTTTAGGCAAAACATCTTTGTTTACATAACCGCTTAAAGCTATAATATTATTAACTTTTTCAGGATAGGTTAAAGCTACAGCATAACTTAAAATACTACCTTGGCTAAAGCCTAAAAGTGTTACACTATTTTTGTTTACAGGATAGGCTTCAATAGTTTCATCAATAAATTTTGCAATAATATCACGCGATTTTTTAGCTTGTTCGTTATCATTCCATTTACTTTGATCTGTATCAAAATTAATGGCATACCAAGCATTTCCATAAGGTTGCAAAGGATATGGTGCTCTTACAGAAACAATAAAAAGTTCTTCAGGTAATTCAGATGCAAATGAAAATAAATCATTTTCATCACTACCATAACCGTGCATCATAATAAGTAATGGTGCATTTTCAGTTAAAGAAGATTTTCTAATAACATGATGTAAAAAAAGCGAGGTATTTAGCATGATTAATTTCCTATGCTTGAAAATAGTTTTTGGTAAAATTCACCAATTAATGGCACTGATTGGCATTTTTTTGAAAGTGCATTTGCAAAACCAAATATAAATAATACAGCAAAAAACAAATAAAAACCTGATGAAATCATCCAACTAT
>JALRJA010000045.1 GCA_023255235.1 Flaviramulus sp. | reverse complement strand
TAACAATTCGTTTGGTTTCAGGAAAATCATAACTTTCGTTTAATATACCATATGTATACAACTCAGCTATAATAAATTTACCTGCTAGTTTTAAATTATGTGATAAATTTTCTGAAATAGTATCGGTAAAAACCAAGTTAAATTGTGTTTCAAAAGCACTTTCAACCTTAGGTTTTATACTATTATCTATATTAAAATAGAGCAGTGCGTTGGTTTTTATTTTTGCTTTTTCGGTATTAATTTCGGCATCTGTTTTTTTAATTGCAAAATCAAAAGGTGCTTGTAAGTTTTCAGATTGCCAAGGTTTATCTTTTTCAAAGTCGTATTTAAATTTTCCGCTTTTTGGATATAAGTAAACAATTAAAAATGTGGTTGCAATAAACAGCAATCCTTTATAAATTAAGGAATGGTTTCTGTATAGTTTGTTTTTGTAGTCGTTCATTTAGAAGAATCTGAAAAATCAAATGTAATAAAATTATATACGACTACCATTTTTTATATTCATTCAATCTTTTCCAAATTCTATTAAAAATCGTTATTTTCGCATCAACCATACAAAAACCTAATACTATGCACAACGAAGTAGTTATTGTATCTGCAGCCAGAACGCCAATTGGTAGTTTTTTAGGAGCTTTGTCAACTATTTCAGCTCCAAATTTAGGTGCAATTGCAATACAAGGCGCTCTAAATAAAATTAAACTGAAACCCGAATTAATTGAAGAGGTTATAATGGGTCATGTTGTTCAAGCTGGAACAGGTCAAGCTCCAGCCAGACAAGCCGCATTATATGCCGGAATACCCCATACTGTGCCTTGCACTACTGTAAATAAGGTTTGTGCCTCAGGCATGAAAGCAGTTATGCAAGCCGCTCAATCTATAGCCCTTGGAGATGCTAATGTTATAATTGCTGGTGGTATGGAAAACATGAGTTTAATACCGCATTATTTTTATGCCCGAAAAGGCACATCATTTGGACCCGCTACACTAATTGACGGTTTACAAAATGATGGATTAATTGATGCTTACAACCACAATGCCATGGGTGTATGTGCCGATGCTTGTGCTACACACTACAGGTTTACTAGAGAAGAGCAAGATGCTTATGCGATTCAATCATACAAACGCTCGGCAGAAGCTTGGAAAACTGGTAAATTTGATAATGAAGTAGTTCCTGTTGAAGTGCCTCAAAGACGTGGTGAACCTATAATTGTTTCAAAAGATGAAGAATTTACTAACTTTAATATTGATAAAATTTCACTTTTGCGTCCGGCTTTCACAAAAGATGGTACCGTAACTGCTGCAAACGCTTCAACTATTAATGACGGTGCAGGTGCTATGGTTTTAATGAGCAAAAAGAAAGCTTTAGAATTGGGTTTAAAGCCTTTAGCTAGTATAAAAAGTTATGCTGATGCAGCTCATGAACCCGAATGGTTTACAACTGCTCCTGCCAAAGCTCTACCAAAAGCCTTAGAAAAGGCTGGTATAACACTATCTGAAGTTGATTATTTTGAATTTAATGAAGCTTTTGCTGTGGTAGCCTTAGCTAATATGAAACTTTTAGGCATAAATGATACCAAGGTAAATGTTAATGGCGGAGCCGTTTCCTTAGGACACCCTTTAGGTTGCTCTGGCGTTAGAATTTTAATAACTTTATTAAATATATTGGAACAAAATAATGCTAAAATTGGTGCTGCAGCAATATGCAATGGCGGTGGCGGTGCTTCTGCAGTTATTTTAGAACGTAATTAATTTTTAATGCAATACGGAATTTGTAATTTAAGCATTGTTTCTTTAAGATTTGAACCTGCAGATAAAAGCGAACTAGTTTCGCAAATTCTATATGGAGAACTATTTAAAATAATTGAACAACGCAAAAATTGGAGTAAAATTAGACTTGCTTTTGATGGCTATGAAGGTTGGGTTGACAACAAACAATATGTTACCATAACCGAAGAACAATACAATACCATAAATGAAGAAACACCTAAACTATCATTAGATTTAGTTGAATTTATTGAAGATAGTGATGCACAATTACATGCGGTAGTACTTGGCTCTACACTTAATGGCTTATCTATTTTAAAACACCAATATGATGGTCGATTAACCAACAAAAAAGAAGCCAAAAAAAACCTTATTCAAACAGCCTTTTTATACTTAAATGCACCGTATCTATGGGGTGGAAAAACGGCCTTTGGAATAGATTGTTCTGGGTTTACGCAAATGGTTTATAAATTAAATGGTTATAAATTATTGCGAGATGCTTCTCAACAAGCCACTCAAGGTGAAGCTTTAAGCTTTATTGAAGAAAGTGAACGAAGTGCATCCTCTGGCCAGGAACCAACCATGGCCAAGGTGAGGGGGCGAACGTGGCCACCGAGCAGATGCAGCTGGATGTTGGGACG
>JALRJA010000361.1 GCA_023255235.1 Flaviramulus sp. | reverse complement strand
AAAAACTAGCAAACTATAAAACCTCAAAAAAAGAGTTTAGTACCATTCACATAAATGGAAACGATTTGAATATGTGGATGATTAAACCCGCTAATTTTGATGAAACGAAACAATATCCATTACTAATGTATCAATATTCTGGTCCTGGCTCACAACAAGTAGCCAACCAATGGAATAGTGCCAATGATTATTGGTATCAACATTTAGCTCAACAAGGGTATATAATTGCTTGTATTGACGGAAGAGGAACAGGATTTAAAGGAGCCGATTTTAAAAAAGTAACCTATTTAAATTTAGTTAAACTAGAAACTGAAGATCAAATTGCAGGAGCAAAACAATTGGCTAAACTACCTTATATAGACCAAAACCGTATTGGTATTTGGGGATGGAGTTATGGTGGACACATGGCTACTAACTGCTTGTTAAAGGGGAATGATATTTTTAAAATGGCAATAGCTGTAGCACCAGTAACCAGTTGGCGTTTTTATGATACCATTTATACAGAACGTTTTATGAGAACACCTCAAGAAAACCCTAATGGATATGATGATAATTCACCTTTTAACTACCCCGAACTTTTAAAAGGCGATTACCTTTTGGTGCATGGCTCTGGTGATGATAATGTTCATTTACAACACACCATGCGAATGGTAGAGGCTTTAATTCAAGCCGATAAGCAGTTTGACTGGGCAGTTTATCCAGATAAAAACCACGGTATTTATGGAGGTAACACAAGACTTCATCTATATAAAAAAATGACTCATTTTATTCATGAAAAGCTTGGAGATAAAAGAGAACAATTACAACAAGATAAGCCAAAAGAAACTATAAACATTAAAGGCTAAAAATTTAGAAGTAAGGTTAATAAAATAAAAACCTATTCTTTATATAAGAGAAACGTAACAACATTTAAAAACATTTTAAAAGACTATATATGGATTTTGTATTAGGATTACTTATTGTTGGATGGATTTTTTGTCTCATTTGGATACCGCTTGTTATAAGAGCCAATTGGAAAATACATCCCAGAGCACTTTTTGTTTGTTTTTTTGCTGAAATGTGGGAACGTTTTTCCTATTACGGTATGAGGGCTTTACTAACACTGTATATGGTAAAAATTGTTTTCCAACAAATTGCAAGTGGCGAAGCCGATGTTAAATCGCTTGCAATTTATGGTTCCTATACAGCATCTATTTACTTAGGACCTATAATTGGCGGTATGATGGCCGATAAATACTTAGGGTTTAGAAAAGCCATTTTATTAGGTGGTGTTTTAATTAGTATTGGTCATATAGTCTTGGCTGCACAAGGTTTAGTTGCCGAAACCAATGAAACCTTCTTTTTTATAGCCTTGTCTTTTATTATAGTAGGTACTGGCTATTTTAAGCCTAACATATCTAGTTTTTTAGGTAAGTTTTATGAACAAGACGACCCACGAAAAGATTCTGCCTTTAATATTTTTTATATGGGTATTAATGTAGGTGCTTTTCTATCGGCACTTACCTGTGGTTATTTGGGAGAAGAGATTGGATGGCATTGGGGTTTCGGACTTGCAGGCATAGGAATGATTATAGGACTTATTGTTTTTTGGGTAAATTTAAAGCATTTTGGAGATGAAGGCTTAGTGCCTAACAAAAACCACGACAAAGGCAGTTTTTTTGCAGGCATTAGTCTGAATAAAATAATTATAATATTAAGTTTTATTGCAGTACCCTTGTGGGCTATACTATTTAATTATGATACGGTTTTTAAATATGGTTTAACAGGTATTTCTATTGTAGTATTAATTTACCTTATTTATTTGAGTACCCAGTATGAAAATGGCTCACGCCTTTTGGTGGTTTTAATTCTCTTTGTTTTTCACGCTTTATTCTGGGCTTTGTTTGAACAAGCAGGAGGATCACTTACATTAATTACAGACCGATTTGTTGACCGCTCAATAGGAAACTCTGAAATACCAGCTTCACAATTTCAAGCCTTAAATGCCTTTTTCATTATTATTTTTGCACCCGTTTATTCATGGCTTTGGATTAAGCTAAATAAGCTTAAAAGAGAACCAAGCACTCCTTTAAAGTTTGTTTATTCATTATTACTGTTGGCTGTTGGGTTTTTAATTATTGTTTTGGGTGCTAAATCAGCAATAGCTTCGGGTGAAAAAATAGTTATCTGGGCAATCATTTTTATGTATATGCTTCACACATTAGGTGAGTTATGCTTATCTCCTGTTGGGTTATCTATGATTACCAAATTATCGCCTCCCCATATTGTTGGGTTTACTATGGGCGTATGGTTTTTATCATATTCTATAGGTAATAAAGTGGCAACCGAAATAGGTAAGCTAATAAGCATTGGCGATTTACAAGAAAATGCCTCAATGGCAGAACAAATTAGTCCGTATGTTGATGTTTACCTAAATTGGGGCGTTTATGTAGTGTTAGCATGTGCCGTTGTGCTGCTGTCTTTAGTACCTATACTAAAGAAACTAATGAAAGGAATACATTAATAGATTTAACTTAATACTGAAATACTAATATTATGGCAGAAAATTCAACCGATCAGTTTTTTAAAAGTAACGTACTAGGACATCCTTCTGGGTTATTTGTATTGTTTTTCACTGAAATGTGGGAACGTTTTTCTTATTATGGAATGCGTGCCTTGTTAGTATTATTTTTAACAGCTTCGCTATTAGACGAAGGTTGGGGATGGCCTCGTGAACATGCTATGGCACTTTTTGGATCATACGTTGGGTTGGTATATCTCTCAACCATGATGGGTGGCTATTTTGCTGATAAAGTTATAGGTTATAGGTATGCCGTTTTAGTTGGGGCATTATTAATGACTTTAGGGCATGCATCAATGGCTGTAGAAACCCAGTGGTCTATTTATTTAGGATTAGGGTTATTAGTTATAGGGAATGGGTTTTTTAAACCCAATATGACCTCCATTATTTCTGAAATGTATAAAGATAGACCTGAAAAAAAAGACGGTGCCTACACCATTTTCTATATGGGTGTCAATGCAGGAGCATTTTTAGGTATTTTACTCTGTGGGTATTTAGGTGAAAAGATAGGATGGAGTTTAGGGTTTGGTTTAGCAGGTATATTCATGTTTTTTGGCTTAGTTCAGTTTTGGTTAGCTCAAAATATTTTTGGTAACATTGGTTTAAAACCTAAAAAAGAAGATGCCAATTCTATTGAAGCCTTAGATAATGACAAAAGAGTACCTTTTACCACCTGGCAATTAGGCTTGATTATATGTATGGTTACTTTAGGCTTACTTTGGATTGTAAATGCACCAGCCACCACAATTTCAGAAGGAAAAATTAATATATTTTCTTTTCTGGGAACCAATGGTAATAACATAGCCATACTCACTGCTTTAGGCTTGTTTCTCTTACTCCTAATTTATAGATTTACTCAATACTCAAAAATAACTAGAGAAAAACTTATAGCAGTTGCATTTTTCGCACTTTTGTCTGTATTCTTTTGGGCTATTTTTGAACAAGCTCCCGGCACATTAACCATTTTTGCTAGAGATTATACAGATAGAACTCTAGATGGTTCATCGGCTATTATTTTTAGAGTAGTTAATGCAGCCATGACGGTAATTCCTTTAGCTATCATTTCGTGGGTTTTATTTTTACTATTTAAACAAACTTTTGCAAAATACAAATGGGCTAATATTGTTTTAAGTTTGAGTTTTATAATTGTTTGGGGAATTGCAATTTGGATGCTGTTAGACCAATTAAAAGATGACGAGTTAGAAATTCCTGCATCATGGTTTAGCGTTTTAAATTCTTTATTTATCATCACACTTGCACCCTTATTTTCAAAATGGTGGGAAAGTAAATATAACCCATCAGCAAATGCAAAATATGGTATAGGCATGTTTTTATTGGCTTTAGGTATGGCATGTGTGGCATTTGGAGCTATGGGTATAGAACCCGGAGCTAAAACAGCTTCAGTAAGTATTTTATGGCTTGTTTTAGTCTATTTATTTCATACTATGGGGGAGTTATGTATTTCTCCAGTTGGGCTATCGTATGTGAGCAAATTAGTGCCAGCTAGAATGATAGCCTTTATGTTTGGTGTATGGTATCTAGCTGTTGCAATTGGAATGAAAGGTGCTGGTGTATTTGGCGAAAATATTGATAAAGTTGCCAACCAAAATGGGATTAGTTACTTCTTTTGGATGCTAACCATAGTGTCATTGGTTATGGCAGTTTTTGCTATAGTGATGAAACCTATAATCAAAAAACTCATGCATGGTGTACGATAAAAGTAAAATTATAGAGGCGTTACTATTTAATTTGAAACTTTTTTGTAAGTTCGGTATAACTTTTGCGATAAAGCCATTATGAGAAAAATATATATTACATTATTTCTAGCTGTTTTTACAGTTGTTAATGCTATGTCTCAAGAGTCTTTAACTTGGCATACAGACATGAATAAAGCGTTTGATATTGCTACAAAAGAAAATAAAACACTCTTGTTATTTTTTACAGGATCAGACTGGTGTGGGTGGTGTATTAAACTGCAAAATGAAGTTTTAAAAACACCCGATTTTGAAAATTGGGCAAAAGAGAAAGTTGTTTTGGTAGAATTAGATTTTCCTAGAAGAAGAAAACTGGATAAAGAGCTTCAAATTCAAAATCATCAAATTCAAAAAATGTTTAATGTTAGAGGGTTTCCAACAGTTTTTTTTGCTTATCCTGAGGTAACTTCCGAAGGTAAAAAAAACTTAAACACCCTTGGCAGCACAGGCTATGTTCGCGGTGGTGCTAAACAATGGCTAGCAGTAGCCAATAGCATTGTTAAAAATAATTAGTAAATAGTTAATATTCTATTATAAAAGCACCCTTTTTATGTGTTTGATGATATGAGATTTTTCTTTTTTTACATATAAGACTCCAATGTTCTGTATAAGATTTATAGTTGCTGCCATCGGCAATTATGTGTTTTGGATTAATAGAATCTATCAACCTATTTAAATTAATTTTTGGCGACTGTCTTAATAAAACATAATCGGGTTTAAATGATGCTACATTATAAACACCCAAACTATCAACTACCAAAAGAATTTTATTTTTAAGCTTATAAACAGATTGTAGTTTGCCATATTCAATTGTATTTATATGGCTACCAACAACATAATCTTTAATAATGCTATTGTTTGGTTTGGTTAAACTATCAAAATTAGTTGCAACCATTATTGTATCATTATTAATATTTCCTACAAGGCTTTGCCTACTTTTATGAAACACAATAAAAGTATTAGAGGGTTTATTGTATTTAGTATAAACAAATCCCAATTGAAAAAGTATTATAGCTATTAAAAGCCTTTTTAGTGTTGAAAAACCTTTTTTTATAAAAAAATAAACCAATGAAATAAGTACTAAATAGGAGGTTAAGACATACAACATATTAAAAGGAATATCTTTAAAAAGAAAATCTTCGTGTTTGGCAACCCAGCTTACAAAACCATTCATAAAATCAATAATAGCAGCATAGGTATTTGCAACAAAGTATGGTAAAATATCTAGTACAGCTAAAATAATAACCAATATACCCAAACCTAAAATAAGCCCTAGAAAAGGTATGATACCCAAATTTGAAATAAGGAATAAACCTGGGAATTGATGAAAATAATATAAACTAATAGGCAGAATACCTAATTGAGCAGAAATACTAACAGTAGAGGTATGCCATAGCTTATCAAAAAACCAGTTTTTAAAATGGCATAGTTTATACAAATAGGGGTCTATGGTTACTATAGAAAAAACAGCCAAATAACTTAATTGAAAACCAATATCAAATAAAAATAATGGTTTTATAAGTAAAATAATAAACATTGAAATTACCAAAGTGTTATAGGTATTGGTTGGTCTTTTTAGGTTTATTGCTATACTTAAAACACTAAACATGGTAACGGCACGTGTAACAGATGCAGATAAACCTGCTATAAAAGCAAAACACCACAAAAAGACAACAATTAAAACTGTTGTAATGAGTTT
>JALRJA010000358.1 GCA_023255235.1 Flaviramulus sp. | reverse complement strand
ATACATCAAATAATAGAAACTAGTAAACTATATAAAGAGATTACGTCTTCTTAATTTCAGGTAACAATGAAACTACATATTGCCGTTTTACCAGGCGATGGTATTGGTCCGGAGGTAACAGCACAAGCCGTTAAGGTATTGAAGGCTATAGCTATGGCGTTCAATCATGTGTTTACTTTTAATCATGCTCTTGTAGGAGCTTCGGCAATTGACAAAACAGGAACTCCTCTACCCAAAGAGACTATCACAATATGTGAAAAAGCAAACGCTATTTTATTTGGTGCTATTGGAAATACCAGTTATGATTTAAACCCCAATGCTAAAGTGCGTCCTGAACAAGGCTTGTTAGACCTTAGAAAAAAGTTTGATTTATTTGCTAACATAAGACCTGTAATTGCCTATGACGATTTGTTAAATAAATCATCACTAAAGAAAAGTCAAATTAAAGGTGCCAATATATTAATTTACAGAGAATTAACAAGCGGTATTTATTTTGGTGAAAAAAAATTAAGTGCCGATGGCAATACAGCTTATGATATTTGTGAATATACTCGCAACGAAATAGAACGCATTGCACACTTAGCATTTAAAGCGGCTCAATCTAGAAAACAAAAATTAACTTTAGTAGATAAAGCCAATATATTAGAAAGCTCAAGGCTTTGGCGTAGAGTTGTTCAAGAGCTAGCACCACAATATCCACAAGTAAAAACAAACTATATGTTTGTTGATAAGGTTGCTATGGAACTTATAGTAAACCCTAAACAATTTGATGTTATTTTAACCGAAAATATGTTTGGCGATATTTTATCTGAAGAAGCTAGCGTTATTGTTGGCTCTATAGGTTTATTAGCCTCGGCATCAATTGGAAAAGACCACGCCATGTTTGAACCCATACATGGTGCTTATACCAGAGCCAAAAATAAAGGTATAGCAAACCCAATTGCATCCATTTTATCGGCAGCTATGCTATTAGATTATTTTGAGTTATTTGACGAAGCAGCTTTAATAAGAAAAGGCGTTGAAAAATCATTAAAACTTCATATTACAACCCCAGATTTAAATACTAAATACGATACTATAACAACCTCAAAAGTTGGTGATTTTATTGAAGATTTTATTAATAACCCAGATGAAACTAACTTGAATTTCACCAATATTCATCTAGGGCAATCTACTATTATTTAATTAGTACATTCTACTTGCAATAAAAACAAAACGCATTAATAAAACTAATTATCACCTTAGTTATTTTCTGTTACACAGGTTGCATCATCCCAATTATCGGTTCTAAAAGATGAAACTGGCAACATGTTGGTATTATAAAAATTGGCATCAATCCAATTACGCCAAGCATACCTAACAGCAATAGGTTGTGTAACTATTTCACTCTTTACAAAAACAAATTTTTTATCTTTTATTTTAGCATAAGCCGGATAAAAAACGTGGTCTTTACCAGCTATCTCAAACCCTACTAAGCTTTCATCATCTGAAAACAAACCCATTTCGGCATTTTTAAATTTTAATAGAAGACCTCCATCTTCATTTTCAAGCGTATCATAAATTGGAGACTGATAATCAATACTCGTATAACCGTATGTTTGATTTAAAGCATTTAGTAACAACCTATCGGCTACTTCTTTTTTTTCTGGCGGATGAATACAGTTTTCATCACCAATATCCATTGTAATGGCAATTCCAGAATTAGGAATTAAATCTAAACATTGTAATTGAACTTCTCTAATAAAAGCTGCGTTTTTAGGAGTGTTATAAAAATGGTTACTACCATATAAAAAAGGAGCAATTTGAACATAATAAAATGGAAAATCCCCAATTGCCCATCGCTCTCTCCAATCTTTTACCATAGCAGGAAATAGGGTTTTATATTCAGAAGGGTTTAACCGGTTTGATTCTCCTTGATACCACAACACCCCTTTTATGGTAAAATTGGTTAGTGGATTAATCATGGCATTAAATAATGCTGTTGCGATACGATTTGTTTGTTTAGAAATAGCAACATCTTCTAAATTTATAGTTTCATATTGACTAAGCGTGTCATTACTCATCCATGCCTGCACGTTACTTCCACCCCATGAGGTATGTATTAATCCAACAGGAACATTTAAAATTTCTTGTAATTGTTTGCCAAAAAAATATGCTACAGCACTAAAATTAGAAGTTGATTCTGGCGATGCTTGTTGCCAAGATTCATAGGCATACACATCGTTTAAAGGTGTTTTAGAACCATGTCTATTAACGGTAAATAATCGTAAATTATAGTTATTAGATTTTGCTGATGCCAAATTCCCTTCAAATGTGGGTTGCCCCACATAACCCTTTAGGGGTTGTTGCATATTGGATTGCCCAGAACATAGCCATACTTCTCCAAATAAAATATTATCTAAAACAATATTTGATTCTTGGCTTTTTATGTTAATTATTTGAGCGTCTTTACTAGTTGTTGTTGTAACAACAACACTCCAGTTACCGTTTGAATTAGCTTGTAAATTTATAGTTTCATGCAACCAACTTGTTGTTATTGAAATTTGTTCGTTTGGGTCTGCCCATCCCCATAATTTTACAGTTGTATTACGTTGTAAAACCATATTTGATGATACAATAGCTGGAAGCTTTACCTCTGCATGAAGCATTCCTAATATTAATAAAAATAGAGCAGTAAGTTTATAAGGTGTTTGAGATGTTCTCTTCATTTTTTTCTGGTATTAATATCTATTTTAAAATTATACAACCTATTTCAAATAGGAAATTTTGCTTTTATTTTATCTAAACATAAATTATGCATACTACCAATATGGGTGTGTTTTTTTGAAGTATCTGGTTTATATGTTCCATCTTGCACCTGACTGCCAATTTGTTGATAGGCTTCTCTAAAGGTCATTCCGCTTTCAACAAGCGTGTTGATATTATCAACGGTGAATAAATACTTATACTTTTGGTCGTGTATGTCAATGTTTTTTACAATTATTTTTTGAATGGCATAATCAAAAATATCGAGTATGTCTTTTAGTTCTTCAAAAGCGGCTATCATGTTTTCTTTTAGCAATTGAAAATCTCTATGATAGCCACTAGGTAAATTATTGCTTATTAAAATCATTTCGGTTTGTAGTGCTTGAATTTTGTTGCACTTGCCTCTAATTAATTCAAACACATCGGGGTTTTTTTTATGAGGCATAATGCTGCTACCCGTTGTAAATTCATCTGGAAAAGATATAAAATTAAAATTCTGACTCATATACAAACATATATCCATAGCAAAACGTGCTAAAGTATTGCTTAGCCCTGCTAAAGCAGATGCCATAGTACGTTCATTTTTACCTCGTGCCATTTGGGCAGCTACCACATTGTATTTTAAGGTTGCAAAATTCAGTTCATTTGTGGTACATTCTCTATCTATAGGAAATGAACTGCCATAACCAGCAGCAGAACCAAGCGGGTTTTGATCAACTGTTTTTAAAGCGGCGTTTAGTAAAAAAACATCATCAATTAGCAATTCTGCATACGCAGAAAACCACAACCCAAATGATGATGGCATGGCAACTTGCAAATGGGTATAACCTGGCAAAACTTGGTCTTTATGTTTTTGGGCTAAATTTAAAAGTGTGTTAAAAAGCGTTCTTGTTTTTTCTTTTACTGATTGTAAATTCTCTTTGTAATATAACTGACAGGCTACTAAAACTTGATCGTTTCTTGAGCGTGCTGTATGAATTTTTTTTCCAACGTTGCCTAAGCTTGTTGTGAGTTCAAATTCTATTTTAGAATGAACATCTTCAAATTGTTCATCAATCACAAATGTGCCACTTTCAATTTGAGTTTGTAAAACGGTTAAACCGCCTATTAAATCGTTTAATTCTTTTTCAGAAAGAATACCTATTTTATAAAGCATTTTAGCATGTGCTTTTGATGCTATTACATCATACTTTGCAATATAACTATCTATTTCTCTATCATTTCCTATTGTAAATTGTTCTATTTTTTTATCAATTGATATGCCTTTGTCCCAGAGTTTCATTTCTAAAATGTTTATTTGTTTAATAATTTTATGATTGCAAACACAATAAAGCAATTGGTTTTTACTTGCTATTTTAGTTATGTGGTTACTATCACACTATTTAACAATTCAATATATATGTTTATACCTTCTTCAATTTCGTTTATGTAAATAAATTCGTCTGCCGAATGTGAACGGGTGCTATCACCCGGTCCTAATTTTAATGACGGGCAGGTTAATACCGCTTGATCTGAAAGGGTTGGCGAACCATAGGTTGTTCTACCCATAGCTATACCAGCTTTAACTAAATCGTGGTTTATAGGTATAGATGACGAATTTAACCGTAAACTACGCGGTGTAATACTTTTACAAGGTGCTTTTTCTTGTAATATTTTAGCTATTTCTGCATTGGTATAGGCATCGTTTACACGAACATCTATCACTAATTTAACATCTGCAGGAACAACGTTATGTTGTGAGCCTGCATGAATTTGTGTTACGGTTAATTTTACATCACCTAAAGCATCAGATGTTTTTTCAAATTTAAAATTTTTAAACCATTTTAATACTTCAATAGTATTGTAAATAGCATTATTATTGTTTGGATGTGCAGCATGACTTGGTGTGCCTTCTACAATGGCATCAAAAACTACTAATCCTTTTTCGGCAACTGCTAAATTCATTAAAGTAGGTTCTCCAACAATGGCTACATCTATTTTTGGAATAATAGGCAACATACTATTTAACCCATTTAAACCGCTACTTTCTTCTTCGGCAGAAGCCACAATAACTACATTATATTTTAAATTTTTATGATTATAAAAATAGGCAAATGTTGCTATAAGTGATACCAAACAGCCACCGGCATCATTACTACCCAAACCAAAGAGTTTGCCGTTTTCAACAGTTGCTTTAAAAGGGTTTTTGGTATAAGCACTATTAGGTTTTACTGTATCGTGATGTGAGTTTAATAATAACGTTGGTTTGCTTTCATCAAAATATTTATTTAAAGCCCAAACATTATTTTTTGTTCTACTATATTTTATATGATATCGTTTAAACCAAGTTTCAATATGAGATGCTGTTTTATCTTCTTCTGATGAAAAAGAAGGTGTTTCTATTAATTGTTTTAATAGAGATATGGCGTCTTTTGTTAATTCTTGATAATTCATTTTAAAGTGTTATGGTTGTAAAATTATCATCCTCTTGAGTTAGCATAGCCGTATTACCCATATAAATAGTTTTTACGCCGTTTTGTAAAGCGTAAAAACAGTTTTCTAATTTAGGTAGCATGCCTTCTGTTATAATGTTTGTTTCTAAAAGGGTTTTATAACTTTTAGAATTAAGCTGTTTTATAACAGTGTTTTTATCGTTGATATCTTTTAAAACGCCATTAAGTTCAAAGCAATAATAAAGAGCTACTTGGTATAGTTGGCTCATTCCTATAGCTAATTCTGATGATATTGTATCGGCGTTGGTGTTTAGTAATTGCCCGTTTTTATCATGGGTAATAGCACAAAAAACAGGTGTAAAATCGGCTTGAATTAATTTATTGATAGCATGGTGATTTACGCTTGTAACATCGCCTACAAAACCAAAATCAATATCTGTTACCAACCGTTTTTGTGATGTTATACTATTGGCATCTGCTCCAGATAAACCAATAGTGTTACTGTGTAATGCTTGAAGGTTTGCTACAATGGTTTTGTTTACCAAACCGCCATAAACCATAGTAATTACTTCTAATGTTTTGGCATCTGTTATACGTCTGCCATTTATCATTTTAGATTCAATACCTAATTTAGAAGCTATTTGAGTGGCACGTTTACCACCACCATGTACTAAAATTTTTTTTCCTTTTAAATTGGAAAACAATTTTAAAAATGTACTTAAAGCTGTTTGGTTTTCAATGATATTGCCTCCTATTTTTACTATGGATAGTTTTTCCATGGTTTTTTGTTAATTTATAAAGCCTAATTATAATTTTTCTAATATTTTTTTAAGCACTAATTGTGCCGCATAAGTTCTATTATTTGCTTGTTCTATTACTAAAGCATTTTTGCTATCTAAAACAGCATCTTCAACTACCAAGTTTCTTCTTACAGGCAAACAGTGCATAAATTTAGCATTTCCTAATTTGGTTTTGGTAATCATCCAATTGGGATCTGTATTTAGAATTTGACCATATTCTTGATAAGAACTCCAGTTTTTAGCGTAAACAAAATCGGCATTTTTAAAAGCGTCATTTTGATTGCTAATAATGGGTGTATTTCCTGTTATTTGAGGGTTTAAATTATATCCTTCGGGGTTTGTAATAACAAACTCAACATCCATTTTTTGCATAGCCTGAACAAAACTATTGGCAACAGCATGTGGTAAAGCCTTAACATGTGGTGCCCAACTTAATACTACTTTTGGTTTTATTTTTTTGGTATTTTCTGAAATGGTAATAGCATCTGTTAAACCTTGAAGCGGATGACCAGTTGCACTCTCCATATTCACAATAGGCACAGAGGCATATTGCATAAATGAGTTCATTACATACTCGCTTTCATCTTTAACTTTATCTGTAAGCGTAGGAAACGCTCTTACTGCTATAATATCACAATATTGCGAAACAACAGCGGCAGCTTCTTTAATGTGTTCGGCGGTATTACCATTCATTATAGTTCCATTTTCAAACTCAATACCCCAAGCATCACCAGAAACATTCATAACTATAGGATTCATTCCTAAATTTAACGCTGCTTTTTGAGTACTAAGTCGTGTTCGCAAACTCGAATTAAAAAACAATAAACCAATGGTTTTGTGTTTTCCTAAGTGAGCATGCTTTAATGGATTAGCCTTTATGGTTTTAGCTTCCTCAATCCAAGAATTGATGTTTTCTATATCATGTATGGAGCTGTAATGTTTCATTGTTTAGTTATTTTATTTTAGTAAAAGAAATGTTATTTTCAATGGCATTTATAATGAAATTATCTTCTAATCCATTAACAATCCATGTTTCAATATGAGCTTTTTTTGCTATAGAAGCTGCTTCAATTTTTGATTGCATACCACCACTACCATGTGATGATTTTGAATTAACCACTTGCTTTATGAGGTCATTAAAATCATCTACTAACGCCATTGTTTGAGGATGCTTATTCTCTATTGATTTTTTGGTATAAATCCCATTGGTATTGGTAGCTATTATAAACAAATCTACTTTTAGTAGGCATGCTGTTAAAGCGCCTAATTTGTCGTTATCACCAAACTTAATTTCATCGGTAGCTACCGTATCATTTTCGTTAATAATAGGAATGTAATTATTATTAACTAAAACATTAATAGTATTAACAATATTGGTTTTGCTTTCTTGCTTTTCAAAATCTGAATAAGACAATAAACACTGTGAACTCAACAAACCATATTCTCTAAAAATTTCTTGATAAATGCGAATAAGGTGTGGTTGTCCTATAGAAGCTAAGGCTTGTTTTACAAAAACGCCATTGTGTTTGCTTTCTAGCTTTACAAACTGTTTTGCCACAGCAATAGCTCCAGAACTAACAATAATAAACTCATATTCATCTTGAAGTTTTTGCAGTTGACTTGCTATATCTTCAATTTTGCCTCTTGAAATATTGTTGGTTTCTTTGGTGAGTGTATTTGAGCCTATTTTTAATAAAATTCGTTTCTTTTTTTGCATGCTATCTTGTTTGTCCGTTGCCATAAATGTACCATTTGTTTGTAACCAAATGTTGCAATCCTATTGGTCCGCGTTGGTGTAATTTATCTGTGCTAATAGCGAGTTCGCCACCTAAACCTAATTGCCCACCATCTGTAAAACGAGTAGATACATTGTGATAAACAGCGGCTGTATCTACAGTTTCCATAAAGCGTTTTGCTTCTAAATCATTTGTTGTAATTATAGAAGAAGAATGACCTCCAGAATAGGTGTTAATCATGGCTATTGCATCTTCATTAGAAGCTACTTCGCCTATTACAATTTTAAAATCTAAAAACTCTTCAAACCAAACAGCGTTGCTTTCTATAGCAGTAACGTTATTATATTTTGATGTTTCTTTATCGCCAAGAATTTCAACATTATATTCTTTTAACTTTGAAATTAAGGTTTCTATAAACTTGCTTTTATTTGGAAGGTTTGAATCAATTAAAACTTTATCAACGGCATTACAAGCAGAAATTTTGGCTGTTTTACCGTTAATAATAACATTTAAAGCTATATCTAAATTGGCTTCTTCATGAACATAAACAAAATTATTTCCTCTTCCACTTATAATAACAGGGCAGGTTGCGTGTTGTTTTACAAAGGCTATTAAGCGTTCACCGCCACGAGGCACAATTAAATCTATTTTTTGAGTTGGTTTTTCTAAAAACGCTTGTGTTTGATTTCTGTTAAATTGTAAATAATTAACCCAATCTGTTGATGCGTTATTGGCACGTAATGCTCGATGCCATAATTCAACTATTTTTAAATTTGATTTTAACGATTCTTTGCCGCCTTTTAATAAAATTTTATTCCCCGATTTAAAAGCAATTCCGGCAGCTTCAACCGTTACATCAGGACGCGATTCATAAATAATCATCACTGTTCCAAACGAGGCTGTTTTATTATAAACCTGCATGCCATTTTCATGTTTAAAAGCAAATCGCTCAATACCAACAGGGTCGTCTTGTGATGCTAAATGCTTTGCGGCTGCAATCATTTCGTTTACTTTTAAATCGTTTACTTTTAAGCGATCAAACATAGAAATATCATCGCCTTTATAAGCATTTAAATCGGCTTTATTTATTTCAATAAGTTGTTTCCTTTCTTCTTCTAAAAGCGTTGCCATTTTTAAAAGCACAGCATTTCGCTTTTCAATAGATAGTAGGGTATTCATTGTGTTTTATTTTTTTATTATTAAGCTTAAATGCCTTTCAAAGCCTTTTTTAAAGCGTCAAAAAATTGATTAATATGTTCTATTTTAATAGTTAATGGAGGTAAAATGCGCAATACCTTTTTATTTGAAGCACCACCTGTAAAAATATGATGCTCATAAATGAGTTTTTTACGCAACTCACTCACTTCAAAATCAAATTCTAAGCCCAGCATTAAACCGCGTCCTTTTATATTGGTAACCTGCGGAATTGTTTTTGCCATAGCTATAAAATGCTCTGAAACTTTATTCACATTATCTATTAGATTTTCTTCTTCAATAGTATTTAAAACTGCTAAACCGGCGGCACATGCTAAATGATTTCCGCCAAAAGTGGTTCCTAACATACCATATTTTGCTTCTATGTTAGGATGAATTAAAATACCACCAATAGGAAACCCATTTCCCATACCTTTGGCAATAGAAATAATATCAGGCGTTACATTATAATGCTGAAAGGCAAAGAATTTACCAGATCTTCCATAACCAGATTGCACCTCATCTGCAATAAGCATAGCATGGTTTGCTTTACAGAGTTTATCTACTTGTTCAAAAAACACGTTTGTACCTTGGTCTAATCCGCCAACACCTTGAATAAACTCTACTATAACAGCACACACATCGCCTTTTTCTAATTCGGTTTTAACACTTTCAATATCATTTAATTCAATAATTGTTACCTGTTGTTGGGCATTAATTGGAGCAATAATATTTTTATTATCTGTTACCGCAACAGCTGCCGATGTACGACCATGAAAGCCATTTTTAAAAGCAATAACCCGAGATTTTTCAGTTTTAAAAGAGGCTAATTTTAGAGCATTTTCATTGGCTTCGGCACCAGAATTACATAAAAACAACTCATAACCATGACAGCCAGAAAGTGTTTCTATTTTGTTAGCCAATTCTACTTGCAACGGATTTTGAATAGCATTAGAATAGAAACCCAGTTTTGAAACCTGACTTGTAATTGCTTCCAAATAACGCGGGTGCGTATGACCTATAGAAATTACTGCATGCCCACCATAGAGGTCTAAATACGCTGTTGCGTTTTCATCATAAACAAAAACATCTTTACCAGAAACAGGTGTAACATTGTATAAAGGATAAACATCAAAAAGTGGCATATTTAATTCTTTTTTAATTGATTTATTTTTTCAAACGAAGCTACAATACCTTGAATTAAAGCAGAGCTTAAACCTTGGTGTTCCATAGCATTTAGACCTTCAATAGTGCAACCACTTGGTGTTGTTACTCGGTCTATTTCTTGTTCCGGATGCCTGCCAGATTCTATTAACAAACTAGCAGAGCCAAAGCACGTTTGTACCGCTAGCTCATGAGCTTCTTGAGCCTCAAAACCCAGTTGAATAGCACCTTGTGTGGTAGCTCTCACTAAACGCATCCAAAAAGCAATACCACTAGCACAAATAACCGTAGCTGCTTGTATTTGGTCTTCTGGTATAACCAAAGTAGTTCCTAACTGATTAAAAATGCTTTTAGCTAAACTCATCTTACTTTCCCCTTTTTCATTTGCCGCTAAGCATGTCATAGATTTACCAATTGAAATAGCCGTATTGGGCATCACACGAATAATGTTTTTATCACTACCAATAATATGTTCTATTTTAGAAATTTCAAAACCTGCCACAACACACATAACCACGTGGCGTTCAGTAATACTAGATGCCACACTTTCTAAAACCTTTTCAATATGTCGCGGTTGTAAAGCAAAAATTAAAATATCCGATTCTTTAACCGCCAGCACATTATCACTAGTAATTGTTACATAATCTTCATCAAAAAATTCTTTAACCGTTAACGTGTTCTTATCGCTTAAATACAACGATGTAAAGGTTTTATTATTAATAAGTCCTTTTGCAATAGAACCTCCTAAATTTCCCGTTCCAATAATGGCTATTTTCATGTTATTATGTTTTTTATATGTAAACTATTTTTTTATGGCGTTCCTTTACCTTTTCACTAAGTTCAAAGGTTTCAGGTCGCGCTTTTCACTATATCTTTTTATCGTTCCTCAAAAAAGGATGCCGTTTCAATCGCTAACGCAAAAAGTAACCGTATTAAAAATACGTTCCTTTAAGTTCTAAGCCTTCGGCTTCATCAAATCCAAATTGTAAATTCATATTTTGAATAGCTTGCCCAGATGCTCCTTTAAGTAAATTATCTATAACACTTGTAATAAGCAGTCTATTATTGTGTTTATGCAAATGAATTAAACATTTATTGGTATTTACAACCTGTTTTAAATGCAAATTTTCATTAGAAACAAAGGTAAATCTTGCCTCTTTATAATAGGTTTTATAAATAGTTTTGGCTTCCTCTAAAGACCCTTCAAAATCGGTGTAAATAGTAGCAAAAATACCTCTAGAAAAATTGCCTCTATTTGGTAAAAACACTATTTCTGAAGAAAAACTATTTTGTAATTGCTTAACAGTTTGATTTATTTCACCTAAATGCTGATGTGTAAAAGGCTTGTAATACGAAAAATTATTATCGCGCCACGTGTAATGTGTTGTTTCAGATAAAGATGTTCCTGCTCCTGTTGCACCTGTAACAGCATTAATATGCACATCATTTTTTAACAAGCCTTTATTGGCAAGAGGCAATAATGCCAATTGAATGGCAGTTGCAAAACACCCCGGATTTGCTATATAATTTGCTTTTTCTATAGCTTTTTTATTAAGTTCGGGTAATCCGTAAACAAAGGTTTTGCCATCAAAATTTTTATCGGCATCCAGTCTAAAATCATTTCCTAAATCAATAATTTTGGTGTCTTTAGAAAAGGTGTTGTTCTTTAAAAAACTTACCGAATTACCATGACCTAAACACAAAAATAACACATCAACATGCGGGTTTATTCTATTTGTAAAGGTTAAGTTTAAACTGCCAACCAAATCTTGATGCACTTTATTAATCTCGTTTCCAGCATTACTTGTACTGTAAACAAAGTCTATTTCTGTCTTAGGGTGATTTATTAATAATCTAATTAATTCACCAGCAGTATAACCAGCACCACCAATAATTCCTATTCTAACTTTTTTCATTTTTAAACTTCTTATCTTATTTAAAGCTACACTTTAAAAACCTTAGACTGTCATCTATAATTAATTTTTAAATTCTGAATTTACCTGCGTATAAATTTTATTTTGATTCCCTAAAATTTTTATAAACCCTTTAGCATCTTCAGCAGTCCAACTTTTATTTTCTTCTCCATAACTTCCAAACTTGGCACTCATTAAATCATGCTTAGAAACAATGCCATCTAAAGAAAAATGATAAGGTTTTAAACTTACGGTAACATCACCAGTTACAGTGTCTTGGCTACTTTGTAAAAAGGCTTCCATATTACGCATAACAGGGTCTAAATAGTGACCTTCATGCAAATGCATACCATAAAAACTAGCTATATATTCTTTATGTTGTAATTGCCATTTAGTTAAGGTGTGCTTTTCTAATAAGTGATGTGCTTTTATAATAATTAAAGCTGCAGCTGCTTCAAAACCAACGCGTCCTTTTATACCCACAATAGTATCACCTACATGAATATCTCTACCAATAGCATATAGCAAAGCTAAATTATTTAAGGTTTCTATATTAGTTTCAGGCTTGCCTTCTATACCGTTTACAGCAACAAGTTCTCCTTTTTTAAAGCTTAGTTTTACTTTTTCTTCTTGGGTGTTTTTTATTTGTGAAGGATAGGCTTCTTCAGGCAAAGGTTTATCTGAAGTTAATGTTTCAGAACCTCCAACGCTTGTTCCCCATAACCCTTTATTAATTGAGTATTTAGCTTTTTCCCAAGGTAAATCAATGCCGTTTTCTTTTAGATAATCAATTTCTTGTTGTCGGGTTAACTTACCATCTCTAATTGGAGTAATAATTTTAATGTGCGGAGCCAATGTTTGAAAAATCATATCAAACCTAACTTGGTCGTTTCCTGCACCTGTACTGCCATGAGCTATATATTTGGCATCAATACTTTTGGCATATTCAATAATTTCAATAGCTTGTATAATGCGTTCTGCACTCACCGATAACGGATAGGTGTTATTTTTAAGAACATTTCCAAAAATTAAATACTTAACTACTTTGTTGTAAAAAGTTGCTACGGCATCAATATTTTTATAAGTTGTAACCCCCATTTTATAGGCGTTGGTTTCAATTTTTTCAATTTCAGTTTTGGTAAAACCGCCCGTATTAATGCTTACAGCATGTACCTCATAGTGTTTTGATAGACTTACCGCACAATAAGACGTATCTAATCCGCCACTGTAAGCTATTACTAATTTTTCCATTTGTTTTTACAATTATATGTTTTTATTATTTTTTTCTTTTTTAAGAAACATGGCTTCTTTAATACGTTTTAGTCTATTAAAAACCCTTTCTTTTATCTTTTTTACTTCGGTTTTGTTTTGTTTTGTAGGGTCATATAGCATTCCTGTACACAAGCACATTTTCCGGTTGGTTCTTGTAAGCACATCATAATTTTTGCATGTTTGGCAACCGTCCCAAAAGGTTGGGTCGTCTGTTAATTCAGAAAATGTTACGGGTTTGTATCCTAAATCGCTGTTCATTTTCATAACAGCCAATCCGGTAGTTATACTAAACACCTTAGCATCTGGGAATTTGGTTCTAGAATGTTCAAAAATTTTATGCTTTATTTTTTTAGCAAGACCACCACCTCTATAATCAGGATGAACAATTAATCCAGAATTAGCAACAAATTTTCCATGTCCCCATTTTTCTATATAACAAAAACCGGCAAACTTATCGCCGTCTAAAGCAATAACGGCATTGCCATTTTCCATTTTGGTGGCTATATACTCTGGCGTGCGTCTTGCTATACCTGTTCCTCTTACTTGGGCAGATTCTGCAATAGTTTCGCAAATTATTTCTGCGTATTTAATATGTGATTTATCGGCTATTACAACCTTCATTTCCTTATTTGTATTGAGTGATACCTATTTTATTTTTCTTAATAGCTGAACTGGACTCACCTAATTCAATAAACTTAATGCACCCTTACGGGCGACGAGGGAAATTATGGCACATAGAACGCGTGTTAATTATATTATTAACTCTATTTTGAAATATTATGGGAAAAAATCTAGACAATTTGAAAAAATTAAAATTACGTTACTTAAAACTTACTAATTAAGGATATTAGAAGCGGCGGCGACTGCGCACGGGCAAACCGGGTATTACACAACGTATTTTGTTTTTTAAATTTTTCATATTGTAAAACTATAACTTTATTTAGTAAAACTTAGTAAAAGCAGTTAGTTTTTTAAAAAAATTATTAAATTTTAATAAAATTTTATTATTTATTATGAATTATTTTCTTTTTTTACAATCTATTTGTACAGTCTTAAAAAACAGCCACTTATTATTATAAGTTATGTTTGGTACTTACTTGTTATTTATAGTTTTATAAAATATAATCTGTACTTATAAAGTTTGATGTTTTATTCTCAAGAATCTCGTTTAAAATTGTTTTGTTGTAATCATTGTCTTTTGCTGCAACAAATGTTCTTATTGAAAAAGACCGTAAGGCATCATGCACACTTAGTGTACTATATGCAGAATCTTTTCTACCAGTAAAAGGATAAACATCAGGACCTCGTTGACAAGAACTATTTAAGTTTACTCTACATACTAAGTTAACAAGGCTATCTATTATAGGTGCTAATGTATTTACATTTTTTCCAAACAAACTAACTTGTTGTCCGTAATTTGATTCGGCCATATCATTTAAAGGTTCTTTTATATCTTTAAACGAAATGACAGGAACAACCGGACCAAATTGTTCTTCTTTATACACATCCATATCTTTAGTTACCGGATATAAAACTGCAGGGAAAATAAAATTTTCTGTAGTATCACCACCTTTTTTATTTAAAATATTAGCGCCTTTGGTTTTGGCATCATCAATTAAATTTTGAATATAAGCTGGTTTATCAACTTCTGGTAGTGGTGTTAATTTTACATTATCTTCCCATGGGTTTCCAAATGTAAGGGCATCTACTTTTTCTGAAAAACGTTTATTAAATTCATCAACAATTGATTCATGAACATATAGCACTTTTAAAGCGGTACAACGTTGTCCATTAAATGATAAACTACCTGTTATACATTCGTTTACGGCTAAATCTAAATCGGCATCAGGTAAAATAATGGCAGGGTTTTTAGCTTCCAAACCTAAAACCATTCGCAGTCTATTTCCTTTTGGATGTTGTGATTGCAAGGCATTTGCAGATTTGCTGTTTCCAATTAAAGCGAGAACATCTATTTTTCCCGATTGCATAATTGGTGTTGCTAAAACACGCCCACGACCATAAATAATGTTTACCACTCCTTTTGGGAAACTGTTTTGAAAAGCTTCTAATAAAGGTGAAATAAGTAAAACACCGTGTTTTGCTGGTTTAAAAATAACGGTATTTCCCATAATTAAAGCAGGAATCAAAAGTGTAAATGTTTCATTTAGCGGGTAGTTATAAGGACCTAAACATAGTACAACACCTAAAGGACCTCTGCGAATGTGTGCATAAACACCGTCGTTTTTTTCAAATTTTGCAGAGTCTCTATCAAGTTTTTTATAGTCTTCAATAGTATCGTAAATATAGTCAACCGTCCTATCAAATTCTTTCTCAGAATCGGGCAAGTTTTTACCAATTTCCCACATTAATAGTTTTACAACTTCTGCTCGTTTGGTTTTCATTTGCTCAACAAATTTCTCCATACATTTTATACGTGTTTCAACCTTCATTGTTGGCCATAAACCTTGTCCGTTATCATAAGCACTTAATGCTGAGTTTAAAACTTCATTGGCTTCATTTTCTGTTAAATTTGGTATGGTGCCAAGTAATGTTTGTTTGTATTCTTGGGTTGATGAAATTGTTGAAAAAACCTTTGTGGTTTCACCTTTCCAAGCTTTTAATTCACCATTAACCAAATAGGTATTTTGGTGTAAAAGTGAGGTTATTTTATATTGTTGAGGAATTTTTGGTTCTGAAGAATTCATATAATTTGAATAAGTTGGTTAACTGCTAATATACTTTTTATTTCATTGTAACAACTTTTAAAATGATAGAGAGATTACAGAAATAGTGTATTCTCAATATTATGATAATAGTGTTTATAATTTTTTATAGCTCAAACGTTTTAGGTAAAAACAACCAAAAAGTGTTTTGGGCTTTTTTTATTTATTTTATACTAAAAACTGAAATAAATCTGGTTTGTTATTTAGGTAATCTCCAAAAAAATTACGGTTTTTCATTTTAGTTATTAATGGTTCTAAATCATTAGCCGATTTTAATTGAATTCCAACAACTGCCGAACCATTTTCTCTATTTGTTTTTTTTGCATATTGAAAATGCGTAATATCGTCATGAGGACCCAAAATATCAACTACAAATTCTCTCAAGGCACCTGCCCTTTGAGGAAAATTTACTATAAAATAGTGCTTTAAATTGGCATAAAGTAAAGCTCTTTCTTTAATTTCGGCTGTTCGGGTAATATCATTATTACTACCACTAACTATGCAAACTACGGTTTTACCTTTTATTTGATTTGCATAAAAATCTAAAGCAGAAATACTTAAAGCACCAGCAGGTTCTACCACAATTGCATCTTTATTATAGAGTTCTAAAATGGTTTCACATACTTTACCTTCAGGCACTGTTATCATGCTGTGTAACGTTGTTTTACATATTTCAAAATTTAAATCACCTACACGCTTTACAGCAGCTCCGTCTATAAATTTTTCTATATGTTCTAACTCGGTATTTTTGTTGTTTTTTATTGAAACCGACATTGAAGGAGCTCCTTCTGGTTCTACACCAATAA
>JALRJA010000313.1 GCA_023255235.1 Flaviramulus sp. | reverse complement strand
CTCCTGATTCATATCAATACTTTATCCATTTTATTAATTCTCTGTAACTTGGTTTTTTACCATACATTAAAATACCTACTCTATATATTTTGGCAGCAAACCAAACTATAAATATAAATGTACCAATTAAAATTAACAGTGCTATTAATTGTTGCCATAAAGGTACACCAAAGGGTATGCGCATAAGCATAACCACTGGCGATGTAAATGGTATAAATGAAAACACCGTTGACACAACACCGTGTGGGTCTTCTATAACAGTAAAAACACCAATATAAACGGCTAAAATTAAAGGCATAATTACAGGTAGTAAAAACTGCTGTGTGTCTGTTTCATTATCAACAGCAGCACCAATGGCAGCATATAGAGAGCTGTACAATAAGTATCCGCTTATAAAAAACAAAACAAAAGCTATAACTAAATTGGTAATGGGTAAGTTATAAAAGGCAGCCATTAAATTATTAATTTGCGAGTTAATTGCTGGTGTTTCTATAGCTTGTTGTATAACCTCTTGCTGTGGGTTTTGCATCATATCTATTCCAAAAACTAAAGAAACAAGAGTCATTAAAATGCTTCCAAGAACCAACCAAATAGCAAATTGGGTAATTCCTGCTAACGATGTACCAATAATTTTACCCAACATGAGCTGTATAGGTTTTACAGATGATACTATAACTTCAATAATTCTACTAGTTTTTTCTTCTATAACACTACGCATTATCATATTGCCATAAATAATAATAAACATAAATAGCAAATAACCTGCTGCACCTCCAAAAATTAACTTTACAACACTATCTATTTTTGATGTTTTTTTACCTTCAAAACTTTCTTGATTAATATCTATATTTACTTTAGAAGCCTTAATTATATCTATATCTATACCTTGTTGTTGAAGCTTAATATTGGTGAGTTTTTTTTCTAATTTAGTTTCTAAATTTGATATTATGGTGAGTGATGGAGATTCTTTTGAATAAAATTTTATATGCTTTATAACGGTATCAATATCTTTTGATTTTTTAATGTGTAACAACCCATATGAAGCTGTTTTTTTTGCTGTCGCTATGGCTTCTTCTAATGAGGTGTTTTGTAAAATATTATAGATTATTGTTTCTGAATTTTCAAAGGTATTATCAACTAATCCGGATTCATCTAAAATTGAAATTTCACGTACTTTATCATTATTTAATTGTGATAAATAAGCAACCAATGCAATTATTAAAATAATAATAATTGGGCTTAATATAGTCATTATAATAAATGACTTGTTTTTAACCTTTGTTAAATACTCGCGTTTTATAATAAGTGGTAGGTGGTTCATTTTTTTAATTATTCTTTACAGT
>JALRJA010000251.1 GCA_023255235.1 Flaviramulus sp. | reverse complement strand
CACCATCTATTACTATTAGTGGTGCACTATTTGCTGTTAAAGAGGTTCCTCCTCTAATTCTAATATTAGGTGCAGCATCTGGTTGACCTCCAGCACTAGTAATTCTAACACCAGCCGCTTTACCTTGAAGTAATTGGTCTGGAGATACAATGGCACCTCTGTTAAAATCATCAGAGCTAATAACATCTACAGAACCTGTTAAATCTTCTTTTTTAACGGTACCATATCCAATAACTACTATTTCATCTAATTGAGCAGCATCTTCTACAAGTGCTACATTTAATTCTTGTTGCCCAGTGTAATTAATTTCAATAACTTGATAACCAACATAAGAGAATACAATAACGTCGCCGTTGTTAGCTTGAATTTCATAATTACCATCAAAATCTGTAGCGGTTCCTGTTGTTGAATTCTTAACAAAAACATTTACACCAGGAAGCGGAATGGAAGTTGATTGTTCTGTTACTGTTCCTTTAAGTGTTTTTTGACCTAATGCTATTAAGGGTACAAAAAACAGAAAAAACAATAAGCCTTTTATAACTTTTTTCATAAAATTTAGTTGATTAATAAATGATTTTTACTGTTTATATTTTCACTTCTCAAACCAAATTTATGTAAAGAAAATGTTAAGAAATAATTTTAAATTACGAAATTCTCAGCGAAAACGTTTTCGTGTTAACAACTTTTTAATTATATAGCAAAATACTAATAAAACCGTAATGAATAGTAAATATTATTTGTTTGCTTTAACTTTGTATTTTAAGTTGTGTAAATATGCATTTTAATGTGCTTATTTTTAAAATTCCCTAAACGCTATAATTTATATAAACGCCTAATATTTTAACCATAAAATCTCAGATTTTCTAGTTTTTTAAAAAAATTAAACAGATGAAAAGAAAAATAACTTTAAAAGAAATAGCACAAGAATTGGATGTATCTGTTTCTACCGTTTCAAAAGCATTAAGTGGTAGTAAAGAAATTAGTGAAGACACTACAAAAAAAATTCAAGCATTTGCTAAACTTTACAATTATAAGCCCAATAATATTGCACTTAGTTTAAAAAATAGAAAAACTAAAACCATAGGTATTTTAATTCCAGAAATTGTACACCATTTTTTTTCAACAGTTATACGAGGTATAGAATTGGTTGCCAATAGACGCGGTTATAATGTTATTGTTGGGCTATCAAATGAGTCATTCACCAAAGAAATTATAAATATGGAAATGCTTGCCAATGGTAGTATTGATGGGTTTATTTTATCTATTTCTAAAGAAACCTTACTTAAACAAGATTATCATCATTTTAATGCAACGATAAATCAAGGTATGCCTATTGTTATGTTTGATAGAGTGGTAAATGAAGTTGATTGTGATAAGGTAATTGTTGATGATCTAAATGGCTCTGTAAAGGCAGTCAATAAACTAATAGAAAAAGGCTGTAAAAATATTGCACTCATAACCACTATGGATTATGTAAGCGTAGGCAGGCTGCGAACACAAGGCTATATTGAAGCCTTAGAGCAAAATAAAATAGAAGCCAATTCAAATTTAATATTGAAAATTGACGACCGCTTGGATGTTGAAAATCACTTAGATGATTTAGAACTAGAAATGGAACAGTTTTTTAAAATAAACACTATAGACGGTGTTTTTGCAGTAAACGAGCTATATGCGGTAACCGCCATGAAAGTAGCCAAAAAATTAGGTTATAAAATTCCTGATGATATTCAAGTAATTGGGTTTACAGATGGGGTTTTATCAAAACACGCCTCTCCAAGTCTCACAACAGTTAGTCAACATGGGCAAAAAATAGGCGAACAATCGGCTAATTTATTAATAGACAGGCTAGAAGCTAGCAATACAGCCTATGACAAATTTAGTTCAGATGATGAGTTGGAAACAGACTACATAAAGGTTGTTATTGAAACGAAAATTATAGAGAGAGAATCAACTAAATAATTTTTTTATTAGGAAAAATTAAAATCTTTTATATATTTGAACTTTAATCAAGACTTATATTTTCACTTCTCAACAAATAAGTTTTGATAAGCTATATCATATAGAATATTTATATATCAATAGAATATTTAGTATCATTGTATTGTTTTGATGTATAATCGCTTATCAATAGTATTCATTTAATATACTATTTAATGGAAAAGCGTAAATTAAGTTTCTGGGAAATTTGGAACATGAGTTTTGGATTTCTAGGAATCCAAATGGGTTTTGCCCTACAAAATGCTAATGCAAGCAGAATACTTCAAATTTTTGGAGCCGATGTACATGAACTTTCATGGTTTTGGATAATTGCACCCTTAATGGGTTTACTTGTTCAACCAATTATTGGTTATTATAGCGATAACACTTGGGGGCGATTTGGTAGAAGAAAACCGTATTTTCTAATTGGTGCTATTCTGGCATCGGTTGGGTTAATATTAATGCCTCAAGCAGACTTATTTATAGCATTCCTTCCAGCCCTTTGGGTTGGTGCTGGTATGTTAATGATAATGGATGCATCATTTAATATTGCCATGGAACCATTTCGTGCCTTGGTTGGTGATAATTTAAGAACAGACCAACGCACACTAGGCTTTAGCGTTCAAACTGCACTCATTGGTTTTGGTGCCGTTGTTGGTTCTTGGCTACCCTATGCTTTAACAAATTGGTTTGGTATTTCTAATGAAACATCTCAAGGTATTGTTCCTGCTAATTTAATTTTATCTTTTATTATAGGTGCCATAATTTTAGTTGCTTCTATTTTAGTAACCGTATTAACAACCAAAGAATATACTCCAGACCAATTAGCAAGTTTTCAAGACGATAACAATTATTCTCAAACCATAATTAATGATGGTGAAAAAGAAAAATCTAGCCTACTAGATATTTTTGAAGACTTTAAAAAAATGCCTGAAACCATGAGGCAGCTAAGCTGGGTTCAATTCTTTTCATGGTTCGGGCTTTTTGGCATGTGGGTATTTGCAACACCAGCTATTGCCCAACATGTTTATGGTTTACCCTATACAGATAGCAGTAGTTCTAATTATCAAAACGCTGGTGATTGGACGGGTGTTCTATTTGGCGTTTACAACTTAGTATCTGCCTTTTATGCTTTTGCCTTGCCATACATTGCAAAAAAAATAGGAAGAAAAAAAACATACGCCATATCGTTAATAATAGGTGGTATTGGCTTACTTTCTATTTATATCATACCAGATAAAAACTGGCTTATTCTATCTATGATAGGTGTTGGTATTGCTTGGGCAAGTATTTTGGCTATGCCCTATGCCATTTTAGCAGGTTCAATAGCACCTAAAAAAATGGGGGTTTATATGGGTATTTTCAACTTTTTTATAGTAATACCACAAATCATTAATGCCCTAATTGGAGGACCACTAGTAAAATATGTTTATGCCAATCATGCCATATATGCTTTAATAATGAGTGGTATTAGTTTTTTAATTGCAGCAGTATTAGTTTTTAAAGTTAATGATGTTGATGATATAGTTTCACAATAAAAAATGAATAAAATAGGAGTCATATTTGATTTAGATGGTGTTATTGTTGATACAGCTAAGTATCACTATTTAGCATGGAAAGAGCTTGCCAAAGAATTGGGTTTTGAGTTTACAGAAAACCATAATGAGTTACTAAAAGGCGTTAGTCGTGTTCGCTCATTAGATATTTTATTAAATATTGGAAAGGTTCATTTGTCTGAAGGTAAAAAACAAGCCTATCTAGAAAGCAAAAACAAAGACTATCTAAATTACATAACCAAAATGGGACCTGAGGAAATTCTTCCTGGAGCAAAAACAATATTAGATACTTTAGATAACTTAAACATACAATACGTTTTAGGTTCTGCCAGTAAAAACGCACCCCTTATTTTAAAACAAGTGGGTTTGTTTGATAGGTTTTCAGGTATAGTTGATGGTAATAGTGTAAGTAAAGCTAAACCAGATCCTGAGGTGTTTTTAATAGGATCAAAAATACTTGAGTTGCCTCCTAAAAACTGTGTTGTTTTTGAAGATGCCATAGCTGGTATAGAAGCAGCTAATAAAATAAATATGATTTCAGTTGGAATTGGCAATAAAAAAATACTCAATAAAGCCAATTACAATTTTAATAACCTAACAGAAGTACCAGAAAATTTCTTTGAAAAACTTCTTTAAGAAAAAATAATTAGTAAAAAATGAATCAAGATTATATAAAACCAAACAGTTGGTCTATCATAGAAGAAGGCTTTGATGCAAATAGAGTAAAATCTTCAGAAAGCCTATTTAGTATAGGTAATGGTGCTATGGGACAGCGTGCAAATTTTGAAGAAGCTTATTCTGGAGCCACTTTTCAAGGAAGCTATATTGCCGGTATTTATTATCCAGATAAAACACGTGTAGGCTGGTGGAAAAATGGCTACCCAAAGTATTTTGCTAAAGTATTAAATGCACCCAATTGGATTGGAATTAACGTTTGTATAAATGGTGAATCTTTAGATTTATTTACCTGTAAAACGGTAGCTAATTTTAAAAGAGAACTAAATATGAAAGAAGGTTGGCTAGCTAGAAGTTTTACAGCAACCCTTCAAAATAATACAACTGTAGAGGTTATAACAAAACGTTTTTTAAGCTTAGATATTGAAGAACTTGGAGCCATAGAATATAGTATAACTCCTATAAATAATGATGCTACTATTGAGTTTTTACCTTATTTAGATAGTGGTATTACAAACGAAGACACCAATTGGGATGATATTTTTTGGAACACGTTAAAAGTATCTCATGAAAACGCTCAAGCTTTTATTGAGGCAAAAACCATGAAATCTAATTTTCATGTTTGCACCTTTATGGAGTCTATACTTTTTCTTAATAATAAAAGAGTATTTATAAACCCAACAGTTAATACAAAAGCAAATTATATTTCCTTAAAATATAAGTATCTCGTTGAAAAAGGGCAAACCTATACCATTCAAAAATTAGCGGGTTATACAGCAGATAGAAATTATAAAAAAAACAAATTAGTTGCTGTTTCAAAGGCTATTTTAGAAAAAGCAAAAAAAATAGGATTCCATTCATTATTAGAAAACCAAAAACAAGCTTGGGCAAATATTTGGGAAATGGCCGATATAACCATTTCTGGAGACATAAAAGCACAACAAGGTATTCGGTTTAATATTTTTCAACTAAACCAAACATACTTAGGGAAAGACTCTAGGCTAAATATAGGACCAAAAGGGTTTACAGGCGAAAAATATGGCGGAAGCACCTATTGGGATACAGAAGCCTATTGCATTCCTTTCTATATGGTAACCAAAGACCAACAAGTAGCTAGAAACCTGTTAGAATACCGATATAATCATTTAGAAAAAGCTATTGAAAATGCTGAAAAATTAGGCTTTTCAAACGGTGCCGCTTTATATCCTATGGTTACTATGAATGGCGAAGAATGTCATAACGAATGGGAAATTACTTTTGAAGAAATACACAGAAATGGTGCTATTGCCTTTGCTATTTATAATTACCACAGGTTTACGGGAGATTATAGTTATATACCTGAAAAAGGATTAGAAGTTCTTATAGCAATTGCTCGTTTTTGGCATCAACGTGCTAGTTTTTCAAGTCATAAAAACAAGTATGTTATTTTAGGCGTTACGGGTCCAAATGAATATGAAAATAACGTAAATAACAACTGGTACACAAACTATTTGGCACAGTGGTGCATAAATTACACACTACAAAATATTGAAAAAGTAGCAACGCAATTTCCGCAAGATTATAGCAGAATAATAGCTAAAGTTTCACTCTTTAAAGATGAATTGGATGCGTGGAAACTAGTTGCCAAAAATATGTTTTTTCCATATTCAGATAAATACCGCATTTATCTTCAGCAAGATGGTTTTTTAGATAAAGAATTACATACTGTGGCAAATTTAGATAAAACACACCGACCAATTAATCAAAAATGGAGTTGGGATAGAATATTGCGTTCGCCATACATTAAACAAGCCGATGTTTTACAAGGATTTTACTTGTTTGAAGACCATTTTACCACAAAAGAATTAGAACGCCATTTTGATTTTTACGAGCCTTTCACCGTTCATGAAAGCTCTTTATCTCCTTGCATTCATAGTATTCAAGCGGCTAAATTAAACCGAATGGAACAAGCCTATCAGTTTTACTTACGCACATCACGTTTAGATCTAGATGATTATAACAAAGAAGTGCATGAAGGACTTCATATTACATCTATGGCAGGAACTTGGATGAGTATTGTTGAAGGTTTTGGCGGCATGCGTATTGTAAACAATAAACTATCGTTTACACCAAAAATTCCAAAACAATGGGAAGCCTATTCTTTTAAAATAAATTTTAGAAACCACATTTTAAAAGTTAACATTGCTCAAAATCAAACTAATTTTGAAGTTTTAGTAGGTGGCGATCTTGAAATTCTTGTAAATAATAAACCTTTATTGCTCAAAACAAAACAGCTTCAAGCCGTATAGATAAACCTAAAACACATAAATACACAACAAAATGAAATCGCTATTCATATTAAGTATAACCCTTTTTTTTTCAGCGTTTAATCTAACCCATTCGCAAACTTTAAGCTCGCCAAATGGCGAAATAACCATGCAGTTTTTACTTACCGATAATGGTACACCAACCTACCAATTAAGCTATAAAAATAAACCAGTAATAAAACCAAGTAATTTAGGCTTTAAACTAAAAAATGATAACTCATTACTAAATAATTTTACTATACTTAAAACTGAAACAGCTACGTTTAATGATGTTTGGACACCAGTTTGGGGTGAAGAAAAGCACATTCAAAATCATTATAACGAATTAGCAATTCATTTAAAACAAAATGAAACCAATCGTCTTATGATTATCAGGTTTAGATTGTTTAAAGAAGGGTTGGGTTTTAGGTATGAATTCCCAGAGCAAAAAAACTTAGCTCATTTTGTAATTAAAGAAGAAAAAACACAATTTGCCATGACAGGCAATCATACAGCATTTTGGATTCCGGGTGATTATGACACACAAGAATATGATTATACCCAATCAAAACTATCAGAAATAAGTGAAAAATTTGATGCAGCTGTTACAGGCAATGCATCACAAAAACAATTTTCTAAAACCGGTGTTCAAACTGCATTAATGATGAAAACCAATGATGGTTTGTATATCAATTTACACGAAGCCGCTTTAATTAATTACGCTTGTATGCACCTTGATTTAGATGATAAAAACATGGTTTTTGAATCGCATTTAACACCCGATGCAAAAGGTGATAAAGGCTATATGCAAGCACCATGTTCAACACCATGGAGAACCATTATGGTAAGTGATGATGCCCGTGATATTTTAGCTTCCAGAATAACATTAAACCTAAATGAACCCTGTAAAATTGAAGATACCTCATGGATTAAACCAGTAAAATATATAGGTGTTTGGTGGGAAATGATAACAGGTAAAAGCTCTTGGGCTTATACAGATGAGTTGCCAGCTGTACAACTTGGTGTTACTAATTACAAAAATGTAAAACCAAATAAAACACATGCTGCCAATAATACAAATGTAAAACGCTATATAGATTTTGCAGCAAAACATGGGTTTGATGCAGTTTTAGTTGAAGGCTGGAACGAAGGCTGGGAAGATTGGTTTGGTAAATCTAAAGACTATGTGTTTGATTTTGTAACACCCTATCCAGATTTTGATGTAGAAGCTATTCGTAACTATGCCGCATCTAAAGGCATTAAAATGATTATGCACCATGAAACTTCTGGTTCTGTACGTAATTATGAACGCCACATGGACAAAGCTTATCAATTTATGAATGATTATGGCTATGAAGCTGTTAAAAGTGGCTACGTAGGAAACATATTACCACGCGGCGAACACCATTATAGCCAATGGATTGTTAATCATTATCAATATGCTATTGAAAAAGCCGCCGACTATAAAATTATGGTAAATGCACATGAGGCTGTTCGTCCCACAGGAATTTGTAGAACCTATCCCAATTTAATAGGAAACGAATCTGCAAGAGGCACCGAATTTCAAGCCTTTGGTGGGTCTAAACCAAACCACGTTACCATTTTACCATTTACACGACTTCTTGGCGGTCCTATGGATTTCACACCTGGCGTTTTTGAAATGGATATTAGTAAATTAAACCCAAACAATAAATCACATGTAAACAGTACTATTGCAAACCAATTAGCATTATACGTTACCATG
>JALRJA010000250.1 GCA_023255235.1 Flaviramulus sp. | reverse complement strand
TATTGCAAAAGATTATGGAATAAACTCAACACCAAGCTATTTTGTGCTAAATAAGAACAAAGAAATTATTGCCAAGCCACAAGATTTTGAAGCCTTAAAAGATTTTTTGGGGAATGATGATGAATAATAGCACTATTTAAATTATAACCAGATGTAACATAAACAGGAGGCTTTTAAAAGAATTAAAAATGGTAAAAGAATTAAAAATGGTAAAACGCATTTTTTAAATGCTCAATTTTAAAATTTTTATCCTCTTTTACAATAGCAATAATATCAAACCTAACCTCAACGTTTAAGTTGTTTACAGTAATATACTCATCAACGGCTTTAACCAAGCGTTTAATTTTTTTTGGATTTACAAAATCTTGTGGGTTTCCAAAATCAATGCTAGTACGGGTTTTAACTTCAATAATGGCTAATGTGTCATTTTTTTGTGCAATAATATCAACCTCTGCTTTATCAAAACGGTAGTTACGTTCAATGATATCATACTGCTTTTCTAATAGAAAATTAACAGCAAGTTGTTCGCCTTTTTTACCTAGTTCGTTGTGTTGTGCCATGATTTACAATAGGTCAAATGAAGTTGTATATTTATTGTTAGATAATACAAAAGAGCTTTGAACATGATCTATATTATTAATGACAGATAATTTATTTAGTATAAATTTTTGATAAGCCTCCATATCTCGCATCATTACCTTAACCAAAAAATCATAATTACCACCAATATGATATACCTCCATTACTTCAGGAACAGCTTCCATTTCTTTAATAAAATTAACAACATAGGAAAGTGCATGATTTTTAATAGAAATAGATATGAAAACGGTAAGTTTTTTATCAATTTTTTTGGCATCCAATAAACACACATATTTGTCAATAACCCCATTTTTTTCAAGTCGTTTAATACGTTCAAAAATAGGCGTAGTTGTTAAATGTAATTTTTCAGCAAGTGCTTTTGTAGTAATTCTACCTTCTTTTTGAAGAATAGCAAGAATCTTTTTATCTGTTTTATCTAGCGTGTAAGCCATTTTTAGAAAATAATTATAGTAAAACAATGTTTTTTAGAGTATAAATATAATTATTTTCTTTTAAATAAGTTTTTTTTAGTCTTATTTTCTTCAATATAGCAATTTAGCAGTTGTTAACAATATTTGTGTTTTAATTTTCATTAAATTTGGTTACATACAACCTAATTAATAACCCCAAACTATTATATGCAAAAAATACTAAAAAAATTTGAAGAAACGGCACCAGAAATCATCTTTGAATGG
>JALRJA010000189.1 GCA_023255235.1 Flaviramulus sp. | reverse complement strand
GGGGTGTGATCTAAATTCATTTCCGTAAAATTCTACAATTTCTTTTGGTACAACAGAGCAATATTTCATGCTTAACAACCCAATAAAAGCAGGAAATGGTTGTTTTAATGTGATTTGAAAAGTGCTATCATTTACAGCCTTAAAATTTTTTACTTTATGTAACACCCAACTACCAGGTGCTGCCAATTTTTTATCTCTTAACCTATTTAAACTATATTCAAAATCACTTGCTGTTACCAATCTGGTTGAATCTTTTCCAAATAGTATATGTTTATGAAAATACACATCATTTCGTAATGAAAAGGTATAATTTATGGCATCATCACTAACAACCCAACTTTTAGCAATACTTGGTGTAATATTTAAACTACTATCCATTTGTACTAAGCCATTAAATAATTGATTGGTTACCCATGTGTCTTGCAATGTTCTGGCAAAAGCAGGATCGAGGGTGTTAATGTTAGCATGTTCATTATATCTAAAAACTAATTGTTCATTTGAAAAACGGTTGTTTTCTTTACAGGCAGAAATTAAAAACAAAAGACAACTTATTAATAAACACGTAAACAGCAATTTTGTATTAGGTTTTATCATAAAATTTTTTAATTGTAAATTTGCAATCTTTAAATAGAACTAGGTAAATATAATGAGATTTCTTCCAGTTGCAATTGTAATTTGTAGAAATCAAAACAGATAATGAAAAAGAAAGTCGCATTTTATACTTTGGGTTGTAAGCTCAATTTTTCTGAAACATCTACTATCTCAAGAAGTTTTAAAAACGAAGGTTTTATACGTGTTGATTTTTCTGAAAAAGCCGATATTTATGTTATTAATACTTGCTCTGTAACCGAGAATGCCGATAAGCGTTTTAAAGTGATTGTTAAGCAAGCTCAAAAAATAAACCCTGAAGCATTTATTGTTGCCGTTGGTTGCTATGCCCAATTAAAGCCTCACGAATTGGCAGATGTTAATGGAGTTGATTTGGTGCTTGGTGCTACCGAAAAATTTAAGATTACAGATTATATCAATAATCTTTCAAAAAACAATTTTGGAGAAATTCATGCTTGCGAAATAGAAGACGCCAATTTTTATATTGGGTCATATTCTATTGGCGACAGAACACGTGCCTTTTTAAAGGTTCAAGATGGCTGTGATTATAAATGTACCTACTGTACAATACCTTTAGCACGTGGTATTTCACGAAGTGATACCATGGCTAATGTTTTAAAAAACGCCCAAGAAATTTCAGAACAAAACATAAAAGAAATTGTTTTAACAGGAGTTAATATTGGTGACTATGGAAAAGGCGAGTTTGGCAATAAAAAACACCAACACACTTTTTTAGATTTGGTTACACAACTTGATAGAGTTAAAGGTATTGAAC
>JALRJA010000151.1 GCA_023255235.1 Flaviramulus sp. | reverse complement strand
TTGAAATTATGCAAGATTTACGAAAAGGTTTGTTTGATGTATTGGTTGGTGTTAATTTACTTCGCGAAGGGTTAGATTTACCTGAAGTATCGTTGGTTGCCATTCTAGATGCCGATAAAGAAGGGTTTTTGCGTTCTGCACGTTCATTAACCCAAACCGTTGGTAGAGCAGCTAGAAACCTAAACGGAAAAGCTATTATGTATGCCGATAAAATTACCAATAGCATGCAAAAAACCATTGACGAAACCAATTACAGACGCGAAAAACAAATTGCTTACAATACAGCACATAACATTACGCCAAAAGCACTAAACAAAAGTTTAGATAATGCACTTGCTAAAAATTCTGTGAGTACTTATAAATATGAATTAGAAGCAAAAAAAGCTGCAGAACCAGAAAGTGCGTATCTTAGCAAACCACAACTAGAGAAAAAAATTCGTGATAAGCGTAAACTTATGGAAGAAGCCGCCAAGGCTCTAGATTTTATTGTTGCTGCCAAATTGCGTGATGAAATAAAAGACTATCAAAAGAAACTAGAACATATATAAACACAAAATGACCATTTTTACAATAGGTTTTTAACAACATTTATTCAAGAAAACTATTTTAAAATACAACTATAAGTACAAATTATGACAAACAATGATATTTTAAAAAAATTACGAGTGGCTTTAAAGCTTCGTGATGATGATATTGTAAAAATTTTAGAACTTGTTGATTTTAGAATTTCAAAAAGTGAATTAGGTGCTTTTTTTAGAAAAGAAGATCATCCTAAATACATGGCATGTGGCGACCAAATATTACGCAATTTTTTAAACGGATTGGTAATTCACTTACGCGGTCCAATGCCCAAAAAAGAGACTAAAAACAAAAATTAAATTTAAAAAAAAATGAGAACCTATTACAGCTTCTCATTTTTATTTTTTGATATGATAAAATAGGTTATAAAAACCCCTATTAAGAGCCTTTATGCCAATACTTGTTGCACTTTATCTGCGGCTTCTTGAAATTCTGTAGCACTTAAAACGGCTAAACCAGAATTATCAATTAGCTCTTTTGCTATATCTGCATTGGTTCCTTGTAAACGCACAATAATAGGAACATTTATATTTCCCATATTTTTGTAAGCATCAATAACTCCTTGAGCAACTCTATCACAACGCACAATACCACCAAAAATATTAATCAAAATAGCTTTTACAGCAGGATCTTTTAATATAATCTTAAAAGCGGCTTCAACACGAGCTGCATCGGCTGTACCGCCAACATCTAAAAAGTTTGCAGGCTCTCCACCAGCTTGCTTTATTAAATCCATAGTTGCCATTGCCAAACCAGCTCCATTAACCATACAACCAACGTTACCATCTAAATCAACATAGTTTAAACCTAGTTCACCAGCTTCAACTTCAATAGCACTTTCTTCACGAACGTCTCGTAAATCAATATAATTTTTATGTCTAAAAAGCGCATTATCATCAATAGTTACCTTAGCATCAACAGCCATAATTTTATTATCACTAGTTTTTAAAACCGGATTAATTTCAAATAATGACGCATCCGATTTCTCATAAGCTGTGTAAAGAGCCGATACAAATTTGGTCATTTCTTTAAAAGCATTTCCAGACAAACCTAAATTAAAAGCAATACGTCTGGCTTGAAAAGGCATAAAACCAACTGTTGGGTCTATTTCTTCTGTAAAAATTAAATGTGGTGTTTTTTCGGCTACCGTTTCAATATCCATTCCGCCTTCTGTAGAATACATAATCATATTTCTACCTGTACCTCGGTTTAATAAAACCGACATGTAAAATTCATCTGTTTCACTCTCACCAGGATAATAAACATCTTCGGCAACTAAAACTTGATGAACTCGCTTACCTTGTGCCGATGTTTGTGGAGTTA
>JALRJA010000396.1 GCA_023255235.1 Flaviramulus sp. | reverse complement strand
ATGAAGCTTTCTAGCGGCAAAACCATCAAAAAAATCAAAAAATATTCCTAAAAATACAAAAATAGAGGCTGTAACAAAATGATTATTGGTTACAAAAACTACGGCTATACTACCACATAAAAGGTTTAAAAGCGTAAGAATGTTGGGTAAGTGCTTCATATTAATATTATTTTCACTTTGTAAAAATAACAAACAATTTCCGTCTAAAGCAATAACTATACTAATTTCAAGTTTATAGGTTTAAATATAATGTGCATCTTTGTAAAAAATTGCGATTGAAACCTTACATAACTGCTTTCTGTTTTGTTATATGGGCAACTGTGTTTTGTCAAACCGTTAGAAAAAACTCTAACGAGTTTATGAATATAGGTGTTGATGCTGCTGCTTTGGGTATGAGCAGTGCCGTTACAGCTCACACAGCCGATGTGAATTCTGGCTATTGGAATCCTGCCGGACTTTTAAAAATTAAAGACAATCAACTAGCCTTAATGCACTCTAGCTATTTTGCTAATATCGCAAACTATGATTATGTTGCTTTTGCTATGCCTTTAGATAACCAAAGTGCTATTGGAGTTTCATTAATTAGATTTGCTGTTGATAATATTATAGATACAAGAGCTTTAATAGATTCTGGTGGCAATATAACGCCCTTTGAAAATTTACCTCGTTTTTCTAATGCTGATTATGGTTTAACCTTTTCTTATGCTAGAGCGTTGCCTGTTAAAGGCTTTAATTATGGCGTAAATGCCAAAGTTATTCGTAGAATTATTGGCGATTTTGCATCGTCTTGGGGGTTTGGTTTTGATGCGGGCATTCAGTTTGAAACCAATAATAACTGGAAGTTTGGTATCATGGCTAGAGATATTACTACTACATTTAATACTTGGGCTATTGACAACGATATTTTTGCTAATGTAAGCGATGAAATACCTGAGCAAGAACTACCAGAAACTACAGAAATAACCATTCCTAAATTACAAATAGGAATTTCTAAATTAACAGATTTTAATGCCGATTACAGCTTGCTTACTGCGGTAAATTTGAATGTTCGTTTTGAAGAAAATAACGATATTATTTCAACCTCTTTTGCCAGTATAAACCCAGCTTTAGGTTTTGAATTTAGTTATATTAACATGGTTTATTTACGCAGTGGTATAGGAAATTTTCAAAATGAATTGCAAATAGACAATACCTCACAGCTAAGCTTTCAGCCTAGCTTTGGAGTAGGTTTTAAATATAACGGTATTCAAGTTGATTATGCTTTTACAGATATTGGCGACCAAAGTGTTGCTTTATACTCTAATGTGTTTTCTCTTAAACTAGATTTTAGTATTTTTAGATAGTTATGCAAAATAAAATCCTATTTATACTTCTTTTTTTACCTTTTCAAACAGTATTGGCTCAAAACCATATATTATCTAATCAAGCTGAAATTAGTGTTTTAACTGTTGGTCCTGGCACGTCATTAAATGATGCTTTTGGGCATAATGCCTTTAGAGTTAAAGATGCTTCTCTTGGTTTAGATGTTACTTATGGCTATGGTGAATATGATTTTGATACACCTCATTTTTATTTAAAATTTGCAAAAGGAAAACTTCATTATCTCATAAGTAAAATA
>JALRJA010000321.1 GCA_023255235.1 Flaviramulus sp. | reverse complement strand
TTGTAGCATGTTTTCATCTAGCTTACCAGCAGAAATATCATTAATAACAGCTGCTCCGGCTTCTATACAGTGTTTTGCAACCTTGCTTCTAAAAGTATCTATAGAAAGTAAAACTTCTGGAAATTTTTTTAATATAAGAGTAACAACAGGTAAGATGCGTTTTAGCTCTACTTCTTCGCTAACATAGTCTGCATTTGGGCGTGAGCTATATGCACCAACATCTATAAAAGTGGCACCTTCATTTAGCATACGCTCTACATGAAACAATATTTGCTTTTCATTACTATGTTTACCACCGTCATAAAAAGAGTCAGGTGTGGTGTTTAAAATACCCATTACTTTAGGCAACGTTAAATCAATTAGGTCTCCTTTGCAATTAATGGTCATATAGAGGTTTTGTATTCAAAAATTAAAAACTCAAAGTTAGTAACTTCCATTTAATTTTTTTTAGAACATTTTAAAACTTTAAACTTTGTCTTTGAACTTTAAAGTATTTAAGCGAAATTTACACAAAATTCAATTTATATATGCAAGATACCTCAAAACAATATGATGCGGTAATAAATACCTGTAAAGATTTATTTTTGAAAAAAATGCAAGATTATGGAAGTGCCTGGCGAATTTTAAGATTACCATCTCTAACAGACCAAATTTTTATTAAAGCACAACGAATACGAGGGCTTCAGCAAAATGATGTGAGAAAAGTTGATGAAGATCAAGAAAGCGAATTTATAGGTATTATTAACTATTGCATTATGGCTTTAATTCAAATAGAAAAAGGTGTTGTAGAACAACCAGATTTAACTACCAAACAAGCAAAAGAACTGTTTGAAAAACAAGTTGTTATTACCAAAAACCTTATGAATAATAAAAACCATGATTATGGCGAAGCATGGCGCGATATGAGAGTAAATAGTTTAACCGATTTAATTTTGCAGAAATTATTGCGTGTAAAACAAATTGAAGACAATCAAGGTGAAACACTAGTGAGTGAAGGTATAGATGCCAATTATCAAGACATGATTAATTATGCTATTTTTGCATTAATTCACTTAAATAATAAATAACCATTTCGCTATTTAATAGTGTTTTAAAGTATGGTTAAAAGGTATTTAAAAAGGGTATTAAAATAAAGTAAATAGTTTGCTCATAAATCAATAAAACCAAAAAACATGAAAAACATAGTCGCATTATCAAGAATATTTGTTGGTGTTTTATTTATTATTTCTGGTTTCATAAAACTAAATGACCCGCTCGGGTTTTCATATAAATTGCAAGAATATTTTGCGCCTGATGTTTTAAATATACCTTTCTTAGAACCCTATGCTTTAGCTATTTCAATTTTTGTAGTCGTTTTTGAAGTCGTTTTAGGAGTATTTTTACTATTGGGTTACAAAGCCAAATTTACCATTTGGAGTTTACTGTTATTAACCATCTTTTTTACCTTTTTAACATTCTATTCAGCCTATTTTGATAAGGTAAAAGATTGTGGTTGCTTTGGTGATGCTTTAAAATTAACCCCTTGGGAAAGCTTTACAAAAGACATCGTACTGTTGGTATTTATACTTATTTTATTTTTTGGTATTAAGTATGTAAAACCAGTATTTGCTAAACTTCCAACAGCATTTTTAGCACTACTAAGTTTTATTGTTTGTTTGTGGTTTGGGTATTATGTACTTATGCACTTACCATATATAGATTTTAGAGCATATAAGGTTGGAAACAATATTTCTGAAGGAATGACAATTCCTGATGATGCACCAAAACCAGTTATTGAATACGCATGGAAATTTAATGTAAATGGAAAAGAGCAAATATTTAAAACAACTGGTTCTTATCCGTCTGTAAAAGGCACTTTTATAAGTGTTGATACAAAAGTGATAGAAGAAGGCTACCAACCACCTATTTACGATTTTTCAATTGAAGCTGACGATCAAGATCTTACAACTCATTTTTTAAATGAAGAAAATGTACTTGTAATAGTATCATACAGTTTAGAAAAAATAGAAAAATTTACCTTTAAAAACAAAGAGGGAATAAATTCAGCAATTGAAGAAATAAAAAATAAAAAATTCTCTATTACTGATATATCTAGTAAAACTATCAACAGAAAACCCTCAGGACCAAACCCGGCCTCACGCGTTGCAGCCATTACCCGCTCGATTGTTGGGTTTCCGTCGGGTGCAACCTGCAGACCAAAGCGAACCGAGTCAAACCTTGCGAGGTTGCTAGATGCCTCTGCTGGAAGGATTAGGTAGTAGGCCGCAACTGAGTACTCAAAACTTG
>JALRJA010000297.1 GCA_023255235.1 Flaviramulus sp. | reverse complement strand
AAAATCACTAACAATAGCAATTTTTGTTTTTTGATTTATTATATCTACAGCAAAATTTTTGGTGTTATTGTTCTTATTTTTTTCGTTTTCTAAAGGTATAAGCGTAGCTTTATAATGATTTATACCTATAGAATTTGCTGGTAATGTAAAATTAATAACCTTTGAATTGTTGTCTTTTGAAAAATTTACAACTTGATTAAAAACCGTTGTATTGCCTTTTGTTACAACAAAATTTGACCTTATATTATCACTTCCATTATAAACCAAAATAGCTTCAATAGGAAATTTATTCTTTAAATAGGCATATTTGTTTACGTTTAATTGCTCTATTTTTAAATCGGTATGCGTTATGGTATCTCCTAATACTATTGGGTAAATAGGCTGATTGTAGGTGTTTGTAATAAACTGATAATCATTGCCGTAAGTTTGATTTCCATCGGTTATTAATACTGTTGGATATGTAGTTTGCTTGTAAATTTGATGCAGCTGATTAAACGCTTTATGTATGTTAGTTTCATTTTCAGAAAACAATAAAGAATCTAGAGCTTTTAACGATTCACCAAAGGTATAATACTGTATGTTAAATTTGTTTTTTAAACTGTTGTTATTAGAAATATTAGCAATTAAATTACGTGTTTTTTGGTCTTGCTTTAAATGTTTTACAGAGCTAGAATTATCAATAGCAATAATCAAATTGGGTTTTTCAACAAAAAAGGTAATTTTATCAAACTTTGGATTAATAAGTAATAGCAAAACAGCGAATACGCTAATAAATCTTAAAAAAGCGAAAAACATGTTTAACTTAGACATGCTTTCCGCTTTTTTATAATACTGAAAAAGTGCCACAACAAGTGCCACAATTCCAGCTAAGATTATATATAACAGTGTTTCTGTTTGCATTTACACTTGAGGCGTTCTAAAAATTTTTAAGTTAAAAATAGTTACGATTGTAAATTATGTAAGCATGCCGCCATCAACATTAAGGGTTTGCCCTGTAACATAAGCACTCATATCACTTGCTAAAAAGACACACACGTTTGCAATATCTTCTGGTGTTCCGCCTCGTTTTAAAGGAATTGCCGCACGCCATGTTTTTACAACATCGTCATCTAGTTTAGCAGTCATTTCTGTTTCAATAAAACCAGGAGCTACTACATTACTTCTAATGTTTCTAGAGCCTAATTCTAAAGCAACCGATTTAGAAAACCCAATAATCCCAGCTTTTGATGCAGCGTAATTGGTTTGCCCGGCATTACCTTTTACACCAACAACAGAACTCATATTAATAATAGAGCCTTTTCGTTGTTTTAACATGGTGCGTTGCACGGCTTTTGTCATATTAAAAACCGATTTTAAATTTACTTCAATAACCGTATCAAAATCGTCTTCAGTAATTCGCATAAGTAAGTTATCTTTTGTAATACCAGCATTATTAACAAGTATATCAATGCTGCCAAATTCTGCGGCTACATCATCAGCCAATTTTTGGGCTTCATCAAAACTAGCGGCATTACTTTGATAGCCTTTGGCTTTAACGCCTAAGGCTATTAATTCTTTTTCTAATTGTTTGGCTGCTTCTACAGATGAACTGTAAGTAAAGGCTACATTGGCACCTTCTTTTGCAAAAACTTCTGCAATTCCTTTACCTATTCCTCTACTAGCGCCAGTTATTATGGCTGTTTTTCCTTCTAATAATTTCATTTTTACATTTTATTAGCTACGAATACACACAAGTAGTTTGCATCAATTCGTTTGTTTTATACTATTTTCTAAAATCAAATATAATAATTAGGATGTATCAAATAAAAAAACCTCACCGTTTTTGCGAGGTTTTAATTATTTATTTACTGCACAAGCTGACTATGCTAAAACTTCTGCTACTTTTTTTCCAATTTCAGCAGGAGAATCTACTACGTGAATTCCACAGGCTCTCATTATTTTCTTTTTGGCTTGAGCGGTATCATCGCTACCACCAACAATAGCACCAGCATGTCCCATGGTACGTCCTGCGGGTGCTGTTTCACCAGCAATAAAACCAACTACGGGTTTTTTACTTCCGCTAGATTTATACCAGTTTGCGGCATCAGTTTCTAGTTGACCACCTATTTCTCCTATCATAACAACAGCTTCT
>JALRJA010000205.1 GCA_023255235.1 Flaviramulus sp. | reverse complement strand
CTTTATATGAGAATTATAAGCAAATTCATCTTGGTCTTTTCTTGATATTTTAAACTCATTTGCAACAGCTTCGGCGGTATTACCCATGCCCCAATAATAGTCTTCATGGCCAGATTTAATTAAATCATAATTTAGTTCTGGTTTAAAACCTGTCATGGGTACGTTACTCATACTTTCTGAGCCACCTGCAATTATGCAATTTGCCATTCCTGATTGAATTTTTGCAGTGGCAATTCCAATGGTTTCAATTCCTGAAGAACAAAATCTATTTACCGTAACGCCGGGAACATCAACTATATCTAATCCCATTAATGAAATTAAACGAGCCATATTTAACCCTTGTGAGCCTTCTGGCATAGCGTTTCCAACAATAACATCGTCAATGCGTTTTTTATCAAATTCTGGCAATTCAGTCATCATATATTTGATGGTTTCAGCTGCCAATTCATCGGCTCTTTTAAATCGGAAAACACCTTTAGGTGCTTTTCCTACAGCAGTTCGGTATGCTTTTACTATATATGCTTGTTTCATTTTAGTTTCTTAATGGTTTTCCTGTTTTCAACATGTGCTCAATTCGTTCTAAAGTTTTACGTTCTGTACATAAACTCAAGAAAGCTTCTCGTTCTAAGTCTAATAAATATTGCTCGCTTACTAAAGTTGGTTCAGATAAATCACCACCTGCCATAACGTAAGCTAATTTGTTGGCAATTTTATGGTCGTGTTCGCTTATATAGTTTGCAGCTTCCATAGAGTCTGTTCCAACCAAAAACATTCCTAAGGCTTGTTTACCAAGAACTTTAACATCATTACGTTTTATGGGTTGTGTATAACCAGCTTCTGCCATTAATTTGGCATGTGCTTTTGCAGTTGCAATTTGTCTATCTTTATTAATAACAACAGTATCTTTGCCTTTTTGAAGCAAGCCCAAATCAAAAGCTTCATAGGCAGAAGTTGCTACTTTAGCCATACCAATTGTAAGGAAATATTCTTGTAAAATATTTAATTCTACATCGCCTTTTTTAAAGGTGTCTGATGCTCTTAGAGCCATTTCTTTAGAACCACCACCACCAGGAATAACGCCAACTCCAAATTCTACAAGACCGATATAAGTTTCGGCGGCAGCCACTACTTTATCTGTGTGCATAGACAGCTCGCAACCGCCACCTAAGGTCATACCGTGTGGTGCAGAAACGGTTGGTATTGAAGAGTAGCGCATACGCATCATAGTATCTTGAAAGTATTTAATAGCTGCATTTAGCTCATCATATTCTTGTTCTACAGCCATCATAAAAATCATTCCTATGTTGGCACCTACAGAGAAGTTTGCTCCTTGATTTCCTATAACTAATCCTTCAAAATCTTTTTCAGCTAAATCAATAGCCTTGTTTAATCCTACTATTACATCGCCGCCTAGGGTATTCATTTTAGATTGAAATTCGCAGTTTAAAATGCCATCGCCTAAATCTTCTATTACAACGCCTGGGTTTTTATAAACAGCCTTAGGTTCTCTTATGTTATTTAGTATGATAAAACTATCTTGACCTGGTATTTTCTCAGTAGCTTTTTTAGATATGTTATAAACATAACTAGCACCATTTGTAACACTATAGAATGAATTACAACCCGACGCCAGCATATCATTAACCCAAGTAGCCGGAGTTACACCTTCGGCTTTCATTATGTCTATACCTTTTTCAACGCCAATGGCATCCCAAATTTGAAAAGGACCATGTTCCCAACCAAACCCAGCTTTCATAGCATCATCAATTTTATATAAATCATCTGTAATTTCTGGGATACGGTTTGAAACGTAAGCAAATAGAGCTGCAAAACTTTTTCTGTAAAATGCTCCTGCAGTATCTTTTCCAGCAATTAATACGGTATATCTATCTACTACTTTATCTATAGTTTTTGTTAATTCTAAAGTGGCAAATTTTGCCGATTTTTTATCTCTATATTCTAAAGTATTGAGGTCTAAAGACTTAATATTTTTTCCTTCTTTCTTATAAAAACCTTGACCAGTTTTGCTTCCTAACCATTTGTTTTCCATCATGGTATTGATGAAATCAGGAATATTAAAAAGGGCTACACATTCATCGTTTTTACAATTTTGGGCAATTCCATTTGCAACATGCACTAGGGTGTCTAAGCCTACAACATCTACCGTTCTAAAAGTGGCCGATTTTGGTCTTCCAATAACAGGACCTGTGAGTTTATCAACCTCTTCTACAGTTAAATTTAAGTCTTTAACAGTATGAAATAAACTCATAATGCTAAAAATGCCTATTCTATTTCCTATAAATGCTGGTGTATCTTTGGCTATTACAGCGGTTTTACCAAGAAATTGCTCGCCATAATTATTTAAAAATTCTAAAACAGAAGCATCAGTTTTAGGACCAGGAATAATTTCAAATAACTTTAAGTAACGAGCGGGATTAAAAAAATGAGTGCCACAAAAGTGCTTTTGAAAGTCGTCACTTCTGCCTTCACTCATAAATTTTATTGGAATACCAGAGGTGTTTGAAGTAATTAAAGTACCTGGTGTTCTGTATTTTTCAAGTTTTTCAAAAACTTGTTTTTTGATATCTAAACGTTCAACAACCACTTCCATAATCCAATCAACAGTTGCTACTTTAGCAATATCGTCTTCAAGGTTTCCTGTGGTAATTCTATTAGCAAAATTATTCTTAAAAATAGGAGAGGGTTTTGATTTTAATGCAGTAGATAAGGCATCGTTTACAAGACGATTTCTCACAACTGTATCATCTAATGTAAGCCCTTTTGCTTTTTCTGTATTAGTAAGCTCTCTGGGTATTATGTCTAGTAATAATACATCTACACCAATATTGGCAAAATGGCATGCAATACCGCTACCCATAATTCCTGAACCAATAATGGCTATTTTTTTTATTCTACGTTTACTCATTTTATTTTTAAACTACTTTCTATTTGATTGTAAATTTTTTTATTTGAAACCATATCATTAATAACTTCTGCAACTTCAAAAAAATGTTTTAATTTGTCTTCAGAAACAGCTCTTTTTATAGCTTCATTAAAGGTTAGCACTTTTTCTTTTGAATAGATTCTTTTTTCTCTACCAAAATCGGTTAAGGAAATGATAACACCTCTTCCGTCTTCTGGATTAGGATGTCTTTCAATGAGTCCTTTTTTCTCCATTGTTTTTTCAGCTGTGCTTCTTGTGCCCACTACACCGGTTGCTGCCGAGCCTTG
>JALRJA010000176.1 GCA_023255235.1 Flaviramulus sp. | reverse complement strand
GGCTAATAATTCTCTGTTTTTTTGTGAATTGGCTGCTATTGATGCTGAACTGTTTTTTTCTAAAGCATTATAGGATGCTTTTAAATTATCTAAACTTGTTTTGTTTGCTTGTAATTCTGCTTGTAATTTGTTGCGGTGTTCAATGGCTTCATCATAAGCAGATTGTAGTTGTTTTAGCTCGTTTTCTGTAGCTGTTTTGGCATTTAAAAGGGCTTCATTATCTGTTGATAGCTTTTTGTTTTCATCTTTTAAATGGGCATACTTGGCTTCTAAGTCTTTATATATTTTTGGGGATACGCAGCTTGTTAAAATTAGTAGTGATGCAACTACAAGTAAAATTTCTTTTTTCATCTGTTTACGTTTTATTGTTTTTTAAATTTATTTTGTACATTTTACTGTAACTGTTAGAAAGTTTAGCCTTAAACTGAAATTCTAAAGGTGATGGCTTTTTGACAGTTATTTTTTTAGTTCTAGTAATATAGGACAATGGTCGCTATGCATTGCTTCAGAGAGTATAACGGCTCTTTTTATGTTTTCTTGTAATGGTTTTGAAACCATGGCGTAATCTAAACGCCAGCCTTTGTTATTGGCTCTAGCATTGGCACGATAACTCCACCAGCTATATTGTTGTTTGCCTTGATTTAAATATCTAAAAGAGTCAATAAATCCGCTATTTATAAAATTGTCTATCCATTGGCGTTCAACAGGTAAAAAGCCTGAGGTATTGCTTAAACCTTTTGGGTTGTGAATATCTATTTCTTGGTGGCAAATATTATAATCTCCACAAATAATGAGCTTAGGAATGTTTTTTTTGAGTTTGTTTATATAGTCTTGAAACATATCCATATACTCTAGTTTATGGTTTAACCTAGCATCATTTGTTCCAGAAGGCAGGTATAAACTCATTACTGAAAATCCAGAAAAATCGGCTCGTAAATTACGCCCTTCAAAATCCATAGATTCTATTCCTGTACCATAAGTTACTTGGTTTGGCTCTGTTTTGCTTAAAATAGCAACACCGCTATAGCCTTTTTTTTGAGCACTAAACCAATAATTATACTTATAACCAGCGTTTATAAATAAATTTAAATCTAACTGCTCTTTAAGTGCTTTTATTTCTTGTAAACAAATAATATCTGGATTGGCACTTGTTAACCATTCTATAAAACCTTTATTAACTGCCGCCCTTATACCGTTTACGTTGTATGATATAATTTTCATGTTTTGAGATTGTAATTACCATTTCTTCTAATAAAGAAGGTAAACCATTTGTTTCTTTAAAGTGTATTAATTTTTAGCTAAAATAAATAATACATTACTTTTACACTATAAAATATGGTATGAGTTTTAACGAAGCTATTAACAAAATATTTCAACCTTTTTTCAGTTTAAGTAATTGATGAAAATTTTCACGTATTTTATGGTGTTTGTAGTTAGTTTTTGTGGGTTTTCACAAGAACAAAATTCTAATTACAAAACCAAAAAAGTGGCTGTAAGAGATTCTATTCAGATTGATAGTGTGAGTATAAATTCTAATTGGTTTTATGTTAAAACAAAAACTAATGATCGTATTGATTCAACTTTTTATAGTGTTGATTTTTCAAAAGCTCTTTTACGATTTAAAAAACCTATTGAAACAGATTCTATCATTATTAATTACTTAAAATTTCCTGAGTTTTTAACTAAATCTTACAAACAATTAGACGAGAATATAATTGTTGAAAACAACTCTCTTAATGAAACTTTATATAAACTATCACAACCAAACACGACTAGCAATTTTCTGCCTTTTGATGGTTTAACAACTTCTGGAAGCATATCGCGTGGTGTGGTAGTTGGCAATAATCAAAATTCTGTTTTAAATAGCGAATTAGACCTTCAAATTACAGGAAAACTTAACGAGAAAGTCTCACTTAGAGCATCTATTCAAGATGCCAATATACCTTTACAAGAAAGTGGGTATAGCCAGCGATTAGATGAGTTTGACCAAGTGTTTATAGAATTGTTTAGCGACCGCTGGAATATACGAGCTGGTGATATTGATTTACAAAATACCAATTCTTATTTTACTAATTTCTCTAAACGTGTTCAAGGTTTAAATTTTGATATAAAACTAGGTGATGAAGATAAGCAAACTCAGTTATTTGCTGCTGGTGCCATTGTGCGTGGACAATTTACTACCAGCCAATTTGTTGCTCAAGAAGGCAATCAAGGTCCTTATAAATTGCAAGGTCAAAATGGCGAGTTATTTATTTTAATAGTATCTGGCAGCGAAACCGTTTATGTTAATGGCATACCTGTAAAACGCGGAGAAGATCAAGATTATATTATTGACTATAATGCTGGTGAAATTATTTTTAATTCTACTTTTCCTATTACTTCTGAAATGCGTATAACAGTAGATTATCAATTTAGTGATAGAAATTATTCGCGTTTTGTGGGTTATGGCGGCGGCACATTTACAAATGAAAAATGGCAAATAGGCGTTTCTGTTTACTCTGAAAATGATGCCAAAAACCAACCGCTTCAACAAAACCTTTCAGAAGAACAAGTTCAAATTTTAGCAAGTGCAGGTGATGATAGAGATCAAATGGTAGCTCCTTCTCAAGTGCAAGAAACATTGAATGAAAACAGGATTCTGTATAAAAAAGAACTCATTGATGGTCAAGAAGTTTTTGTGTTTTCAAACAATCCTGATGATGAGTTATATCGCGTAACGTTCTCTCTTGTTGGCAATAATCAAGGTGATTACAAAATAGCTAATGCAAACACAATAAGCACTATTTATGAGTATGTTGGTGTAAATCAAGGCAATTATGCACCTGTTATACAGTTGGTAGCTCCTACAAAATTACAACTAGCCGTTATAAATGGCGCTTATAACCCAACCAATAAAACAGCTATTAGTTTTGAAGCTTCGGCAAGTAAAAACGATTTGAATTTGTTTTCAAACTTTGATGATGACAATAATAATGGCTTTGCAGGCAAAATAAACATACAACAAACGCTTATTAAAAATGATAGCCTCTGGAATTTTGATGTCTTTATTGATACAGATTATATAGGCTCTAACTACCGAAACATTCAAGGACTTTACAATCCAGAATTTAATAGAGATTGGAATTTAGATAGTAATAATAGTAATGGTATTGGGTTTAACCTTGGTAATCAAATTTTACTAAATACAGGTTTTAAGTTTTCTCACTCTAAAAAAGGATTTACAAATTACCAATTTGAGCATTTACATTTTTCTCAAGGGTTTACTGGCTACAGACATATACTTAATGCCAATTTACTTTTAAATAGGTTTCATATTTTATCGCACTCCAGTTTTTTAAATGCCAATTCAAGTAGCAATACCTCAACTTTTTTAAGGTCTTTTAACCGCATAGTATATAGTATGAACAAGCGTTGGTTAGGTACCAAACTAGCTCTTGAAGATAATGTACAAAAAACAACTTCTACCCAAATACTAACACCGTTAAGTCAAAAATTTAAATCATACGAGGTGTTTTTAGGAGTTGGTGACAGTACTCAAGTTTATGCTGAAATAGGCTATAAAAACAGAGTAAACGATAGTATTAAAAACAACCAATTACAAAAAGTTAATACCTCAAACACGTTTTATTTAGACTCTAGGCTAATTCAAAATAAAAACACCAATTTATCACTATATGCTAATTATAGAACCTTAGAATATACCGATGCTACTATTGAAAATGAACAATCTATAAATTCTAGATTACAGTTTAATCAAAAACTATTTAACAATATTGTACAATGGAATACCCTTTTTGAAACCAATTCTGGAAGGTTACCTCAACAAGATTTTACTTATATTGAAGTAGAAGCAGGACAAGGTACTTACACTTGGATTGATTATAACAACAACGGTATTCAAGAACTTGAAGAGTTTGAAATTGCCCAGTTTCAAGATCAAGGCACATACATTCGTGTACTTTTACCAAACAGAATTTTTGTAAAAACGCACCAAAATAGGTTAAGTCAAACACTAACAATTAACCCATCACAATGGTCGGTTTTAGAACAAAAATCAAAAAAATTCTGGTCGCATTTTTATAACCAAACCAGTTATTTAATAGACAGAAAAACTAAACGAGAAAACAATGATAGGTTTAACCTAAACCCTTTTAAAAATAATGAAGAAGACCAACTTGGCTTACAGTTAAATTTTAGGAATGTGTTTTTTTTTAACAGAGGTAAACAGCATTATACAAGCTCATACACATTTCTTAAAAATACCACTAGACATATTTTGTCTATTGGGTTTGTAGAAAATAGTTTGCAAAGTCATCAACTTAATTTCAATCATATTAGGTTTGTAGAAAATAGTTTGCAAAGTCATCAACTTAATTTCAATCATAAAATTGCAGAAACTTGGTTACTTAATTTATTTTCAGCGTTTGAAAACAATGAAAGTGAAAATCAAAACTTTTCAAA
>JALRJA010000043.1 GCA_023255235.1 Flaviramulus sp. | reverse complement strand
TAACGAGTGCACCGCAGGCAAGACACTTGCCGAAGGCAAACTCACCATTGGCACGGGCAATCCCGCATTTAGCCCATGGGTAGAAAACGATGCACCTGATGCTTCTTCTGAATATTTAGAACGTGGGTATGACGAGGATAAAAAAATGCACTATTATAAGGTGTTTTTTAATGCTGAAAATTAAAACCTCAGAAGTAAACTCAGTTTTAATTATTTTACTAATGGTGTTTTTCTTAACAATTCTGCGTTAAAAAGTGAGGTAAAATGTTTTAAAAGTTTTTCTTTTACTTCGGTTTGGTCAATTAATTCCTTGCCTAATTCTACATTTAACGATGTAACAGCTTTGCCACGAATACCACATGGTATAATATTATCAAAATAGCCTAAATTGGCATTTACATTAAGTGCAAAACCATGCATAGTTACCCATCTGCTTGCACGCACGCCCATAGCACAAATTTTGCGAGCAAATGGCGTTCCTACATCTAGCCAAACACCTGTTTCACCATTGCTTCTATTGGCTTTTAAACCGTATTCTGCCAATGTTAAAATAATGACTTCTTCAAGAAAACGCAAGTATTTATGAATATCTGTAAAAAAGTTTTCTAAGTCTAGAATAGGATACCCTACTATTTGCCCTGGACCATGGTAAGTAATATCGCCACCTCGGTTTATTTTATAAAATTTGGCACCTTTTGCAGTGAGTTGTTGCTCGTTTAAAAGCAAATTAGAAATATTGCCACTTTTACCTAGTGTATATACATGCGGATGCTCAACAAATAAGAAATAATTATAGGTTTTTAAATTGGTGTTTTCGCGTCTGTTTTTAATTTTGGTATCTATAATACTTTTAAACAACTGCTCTTGATAATCCCAAGTTTGTTTATAGTCTTTTAAACCTAAGTCTTCTATTTTTATGGTTTTATTCAAGCTTTGCTTATCTAAATTAAATTGGTTCTTATTTAACTTTTCTTTTAACTCAAGTATTTGTTCTTTTAATGATTCATCACTTTGTAGATTTAGATTATAATTTTCTAAAATGTAATGTCTTAATAAAGACAAAGTGTAATTATACTTTTCGTATGTTTTATAATTTTTAAGAGCATAAATAACTGAGCAATGTAAAATATTACAGTAGCTACCTAATTCTGTATAAGTAGTTCTAGGTTCTATTCTTTTCATTATATAAAAGAATAATGCTCTATCTTCTACTATCTCTCTTTTTCTTGATTTTTCTGTTATATCTATTCCTAGTTTTAATAGGATAAGATTTTTTATTTTATCTTCAATTTGTTTATATTTCTTTTCTTGTTCAGTTTTCTTAACGAAACCTAAATTCCATAAATGAACTTGTCTTAAGTCCGCAAATCCACCTTGAGAAAAAGCTCTTAATAAATTTAAAGTTGATGCAGCTTGAGAATAAGCTCTAATGTATAGGCCGCTTGTTTGTCACCATTAACAGTTCTATTTTTTATAC
>JALRJA010000001.1 GCA_023255235.1 Flaviramulus sp. | reverse complement strand
GCCTTTACCGTTTCTGTTGATTTACGAGGTAATGGCGTTACTACAGGCATATCGGCTAGTGATAGAGCAAAAACCATAAAAGCCTTACTAAATAAAAACACAAAGCCATTTGAATTAGCAAGACCAGGGCATATTTTCCCATTGGTAGCTAAAGAAGGTGGTGTTTTACGCAGAACAGGCCATACCGAAGCTGCTATAGATTTTGCTCGTTTAGCAGGATTGCAGCCTGCTGGTGTTATTGTTGAAATTATGAATGAAGATGGGTCTATGGCTCGTTTACCTCAATTAATTAAAGTAGCTAAAAAACTCGATTTAAAAATTGTTTCTATTGAAGATTTGGTTGCTTATAGAATGCAACACGACTCGTTGATTGAGAAAAAAGAAGACTTTCAAATTCAAACACGCTTTGGAAGTTTTAGATTATTAGCTTACAAGCAAACAACCAACAATCAAGTGCATATAGCTTTAACTAAAGGCACTTGGAATAATAGTGAAGCGGTTTTAACTAGAATTAATTCTACTTTAGTTAATAACGACCTACTAGGAACCCTTACCAATAACTTAGATAATCAATTAAACCGTATGTTTGATTTAATAAATAAAGAAGGTAAAGGTGCTGTTATTTTTATTAATCAAGAAGTGCAATCTATGGATTTGTTAAACAGGCTGTCTGTTTTAAAAAGTATGCAAAGTCCTGATACGGTATTAAAAGCTCCAAAAATAAATATGGATACAAGAGACTTTGGTATAGGAGCACAAATTCTACATGATTTAAACATTCATAAACTGCGTTTAATTTCAAACACTCAACAAACTAAGCGTGTAGGCTTAATAGGTTATGGTTTAGAAATTGTTGATTATGTGAGTTACTAATGTTTTACAACTTTTTTAACAACCCTGCTATTTCCAGCAATAATAGTAACAAAATAAACACCCTTGTTTAAGCCTTGTGTGTTAACATGTGCCTGCCCAGCTTGTTTTAAAACCAGTTTTCCTAAAACATTATAAACCTCTATAGCGTCTATACTAAGTTTACTCTTAATGTGTAATATACTTTTAACTGGATTAGGGTAAATATGAACTTTATTTTGGGTTAAATCGGTTGTTTTTAGTTCTTGATTTTGGTAAATTCTCACATAATCA
>JALRJA010000422.1 GCA_023255235.1 Flaviramulus sp. | reverse complement strand
TCCTTTACGTACCATTGTTGAAAATGCTGGTGGTGAAGGTAGTGTTGTTATTGCTAAAGTATTAGAAGGTAAAAAAGATTTTGGTTATGATGCTAAATCTGAAGAATATGTCGATATGCTTAAAGCTGGTATTATAGACCCGAAAAAAGTAACACGCATAGCTTTAGAAAACGCAGCTTCTGTAGCTGGTATGATTTTAACAACAGAATGTGCCTTAATTGATATTAAAGAAGATGCACCTGCTCACCCACCAATGGGTGGCGGTATGCCAGGCATGATGTAATATTCTGCAAATACAATTTTTTTATAAAAAACGCTTCAATAGTTAATGAAGCGTTTTTTATTTATAGGTCATTTTGCTTTTAATAAAACCTCTTTTTTAATTCTATAAACTCATATTTACTAAAAGTAACACAGCATAAAACCATAGCTTCCTATTCTTACTTTAAAAAAAACCTTTTAATCTCTTTTCTTCTATAAAGTTATTTTCCAATATTCATAGAACAGATTCTCATATAAAAATATTAGCTGTAATTAACATCAAATAAGTAAACTTTTTTGTTTTTAAAATCTAGATTACATATCGCCATTTAATTAAAAATGTCGCTTTGTGGAGTTTCTAACAAGTAATTCTCCATGTAAAATTATTTTATTCAACTTTTGAACCCGATTGGGATTTTCTATTCGTTCTAAAAAAGTGTCTGCAGCTATTTTACCAATTTTATCACTATGCTGTTTAATGGTAGTTATTGATGGCGTTACCAAAGAGGTAAAGGCTTCATCACCAAAGCCAGCTAAAGCAATTTCTTGAGGAACTTTAATATGGTGTTCCTGTAAAACTTGTAAAGCTCCTAAAGCCGCATAATCACTAGCAGCATAAACAGCGTCAGGTAATTCATTATATTGAAGTATTTGTTGCATTTTTGCACGACCATCTTCCAATGTTAAATCACATTCTAAAATTAATTTATCATCAAATGGAAGCTTGTGTTTTTGAAGTGCATCAATGAAACCTCGAATCCTATTTTTAAAAATTCTAGTATGTCTATACCCAGCTATGTGAGCAATTCGTGTGCATTTTTGTGCCACCAAATGATCAACAATGAGGTGACTACTTTGGTAATCATCAATACCTACATAATCTACACCTATATCATTTTCACCTCGATCAAATAATATTAAAGGTATTTTTTTTTGATTTAATTTTTTCATAAGCAGAAAAATCAACCGTTTCATTTGCTAAAGAAGCTATAATTCCATCAACTTGGGTGTTTATCAGTACATCTATTACTTTACATTCATTAGTATAAGATTCATTAGATTGAGCTATAATAATATTGTAACCCTTTTTATTTAAAACTTTTTCAAGGTTTTCAACTACAGAAGAAAAAAAATTACTGTCAACTCTTGGTACAATCAACCCTACTAAATTACTTTTTCCTTTTCTTAATGCACTAGCTAGATTGTTAGGTTGGTAATTTAACTTTTTTGCAATCTGTTGTACTTTTTTCTTAGTTTTATCACTAATTCTGGGGTTATCATGTAACGCTCTTGAAACAGCCGAAGGTGATATGCCTAACTTATCTGCAATATCTTTAATGGTAATTTTTTTATAATGACTCAATTTTTTTATATTTGTCAAAGCGTTTAAGCAAATGTAATTTGTTTAAAACTTAAATCAAAGTAGATTGGAAGCAGTTTTTTTTATAAAATTGTTTTTTTTGAAAAATTGTTCAATCGTTTGCACAAAAGTATTATTTTTAACATAACATAAAAACAACTAAATAGAATTAATAAAAATGGGTAAAGTAATAACATTTGGAGAAATCATGTTACGATTAGCTCCACAAGGGTTTTTAAGATTTTCACAAGCATCAAGTTTTGATGTTGTTTACGGAGGTGGCGAGTCAAACGTTGCTGTTTCATTAGCTAATTATGGTATAGATGTAGACTTCGTGACACGTTTACCAAAAAATGATATTGGTGAATGTGCCATGATGGAAATGCGTAAAAGAGGCGTTGGTGTAGATAAAATTATTTATGGTGGTGATCGTTTAGGAATCTATTTCTTAGAAACTGGTGCCGTTTCTAGAGGATCAAAAGTTGTTTATGATAGAGCACATTCATCAATTTCAGAAATTCAACCAGGAATGATTAATTGGCATGATGTATTTGAAGGTGCTGAATGGTTTCATTGGACCGGAATAACTCCAGCAATTTCTCAAGGAGCTGCCGATGTTTGTTTAGAAGCTGTAAAAGCAGCTAGTGAATTAGGAATCACCATTTCTACAGATTTAAATTACCGTGCAAAACTATGGCAATATTGTAACAGCAAACACAGAGAATCTATAATGACCCAATTAACCTCTTATTGCGATGTTGTTTTAGGAAATGAAGAAGATGCCGAAATGCATTTTGGAATAAAACCAGAAGGTATTAGTGTACAAACAGAAGGACACAATGTAAAAGCAGAAGCCTTCTTATCAGTTTGTGAACAAATGATGATTAAATTTCCTAAAGCTAAAAAAGTAATAACCACCTTGCGTGGGTCTATTTCGGCATCTCACAATACTTGGGCAGGTGTTTTATATGATGGGAAAACATTATTTCAAACTTGCCAATATCAAATTACAGACATTGTTGATCGAGTTGGTGGAGGAGATTCGTTTATGGGAGGATTAATTTATGGTTTATTAAAACATCCCAATGATAATCAAAAAGCTTTAGATTTTGCTGTGGCAGCTTCCTGCCTAAAACACACTATAAAAGGAGATGCTAACTTGGTTACAGTAAATGAAGTTGAAAAATTAATGGGTGGCGATGCATCAGGACGTGTTGCCCGATAAACTGCAAGAGGTTTCTGAATTAAAAAAAATTCTAAAATTATAAATACAACAATTATCAAATAAACAATAAAAAAATGGCACAATTTACAAGAATTGAAGTTGCAAATACAATGAAAGAATCAGGAATGGTTCCTTTGTTCTTTAACAGTGATGTAGAGTTGAGTAAAAAAGTATTGAAAGCCTGTTATGACGGAGGAGCTCGCTTGATGGAATTTACAGCCCGAGGAGATTTTGCTCATCAGGTATTTGATGAGTTAATAAAATATGCTATTGCTGAGATGCCTGGCATGATAATGGGAGTAGGCTCTATAACCGATGGAGCTGCTGCTTCTTTATATATGGCATTAGGAGCTAATTTTATTGTAACTCCTGTTTTAAGAGAAGACATTGCCATTGCTTGTAATCGTAAAAAAATACTTTGGTCACCTGGTTGTGGTTCATTAACTGAAATAGCTCGTGCTGAAGAATTAGGCTGCGAAATAGTAAAGTTATTTCCAGGCGATTTATACGGACCAAAATTTGTTAAGGGTATTAAAGGGCCTCAACCATGGACATCTATCATGCCTACTGGCGGAGTGTCACCAACGGTTGAAAATTTAACAGGATGGTTTACAGCAGGCGTAACTTGTGTAGGTATGGGTTCTCAATTAATTTCTAAAGATATTTTAGCTAATAAAGACTATAAAAAGCTTGAAAACGATGTTAAAAATGCCTTAGCTATTATAAAGGAAATAAGAAATACTCATGGGTAATAGCAAAAGAAATGCTGGAATAAAACTATCAACAACCCGTTTTTATAAATAAATCTTATAAACTAAAATTAAGAAATAATATCTAATTTTAATAGATATACCCTTCTTTAACAAACAAAAGCAAGCTGTAATAAGCTTGCTTTTTATTTACTGGTGACCACGGCAGGATTCAAACCTGCAACCTCTTGAGCCGTAATCAAGTGCGCTATTCAGTTGCGCCACGTGGCCTTTTTAAGTGGGTGCAAATATAGTATTTTATTTAAAAGTCTGCTAAAAATTTATTTCAAAATTTATTATTCATTACTTTTGAAACCGCAATGGATACTACACACGTTTTAGGTTATATTGGTGCCTTAATTGTTGGGCTTGTTTTAGGGCTTATAGGTGGCGGTGGCTCTATTCTTACGGTGCCTTTATTGGTTTATCTTTTGGGTTATAATCCTGTTGTTGCTACAGCCTATTCTTTATTTGTGGTTGGTACATCATCTATGGTTGGAACATACCAAAAATTTAGAGAAGGCTTAGTAGATTTTAGAGTAGGTTTAGCCTTTTCTTTTCCTTCGTTTATGGCAGTTTATCTTTCTAGACGCTATTTGGTTCCTTTTATTCCTGAACAGATTGCCGTTTTAGATAATTTTACCATTACTAAAAATATGGTTATAATGGTTTTCTTTGCTATGATTATGTTTTTAGCGTCTTTTTCTATGATAAAAAACGGTAAAGAAAAAGACACATTAGAAACAAAACAGCCTTATATAAAAACGTTTTTTCAAGGTTTGGCTATTGGAACTATTACTGGAATTATTGGTGCTGGTGGTGGTTTTTTATATGTGCCTGCTTTGGTTATTTGGGCTAATATACCAATGAAAAAAGCAGTTGGTACTTCTCTAATTATTGTAACTATAAACTCGCTAATAGGTTTTTTAGGTGATGTACAGACTTTAACAATAGATTGGTTTTTCTTACTAGTTTTTACCTTTATTGCTATAATTGGTATTATTTTAGGTGTATTTTTATCTCAATTTATTAGCGGAAATAAACTCAAAAAAAGTTTTGGGTATTTTGTTTTGCTAATGGCTGTTTATATTATTTATAAAGAATTAATATAATTTTAAACAATTTCGGCACTTAGTCCTGCTTCTACAAGCATAGAACAACGTGGTTTTAAATCGTCATATAAGCCTGTTTTTACTGTACATTTTCCTTTGTAATGAACAATTAGAGAGCATTGCTCTGCTTGTTCTGGTGTATGGTCGCAGGCATATATTAGGGTTTCTATAACGTGGTCAAAGGTATTGACATCATCATTAAAAAGTATAATTTCGTTTTGTGTAGAAATGTCTTCTTTGAGTAATAATTCTTCTGATTGTTTTTCTTTGCTACTCATTTTTGTTTGACTATTGTAGTTAATTATACTACTAATTTAAAAATTTTAATGACACCCAATTATTTCTTTCTAGTTTTTCTTGAAATTTTAACATATTCTTTTCGCACTCTGCTGTAATTAAAGGAATATCGTCATTATAAAATCCGCTTAAAAAAAGAATTCCTTTTTTGTTTAGGCAAGACACATAGGTTTGCATGTCTTGTAGCAAAATGTTTCGGTTTATGTTTGCTATAATTATGTCGTATTTTTTATTTTTTAGCACGCTTGCGTCTCCTTGTATAACGGTAATGTGTTTGCATTTATTTTGTGCTATATTCTCTAAACTGTTTTCATAGCACCAATTATCATAATCTACGGCATCTATTGGTTTGGCTCCTTTTTTTTCTGCTAGAATGGCTAAAACACCGGTGCCACAACCCATATCTAAAACGGCTTTGTTTTTAAAGTTGTTTTTTAAGATATGTTGTATCATCATGTGTGTGGTTTCATGATGTCCTGTGCCAAAACTCATTTTTGGTTCTATAATTATGTCTAATTTGGTGTTGGGTTTTTTATGAAAAGGAGCTCTTATTGTGCATATATTATCTACGGTTATTGGGTTGAAATTGTTTTCCCACTCTTGATTCCAATTGGTTTGTTTTATTTCTTCTGATGTGTAACTAATTTCAAATTCTTTTGATTTTAGTATTTGAATGTTTTTTAAAATAGTTTTATTCCATTGTTGTTTTTGAATGTATGCCGATACGCCTTCTTGGGTTTCTACAAAGCTTTCAAAACCGGCTATGCCTAGTTGTGCTATTAAAATATCGGTAGTTGGTTGTAGTGGTTGTACTTTAAAGTAGTATGCTATATAAATGGCGTTTGTCATAGCTTTTTTTGTTGCTTTTTTTTGGAGAATTTTGTTTGCGTTAGCGATTGAAACGGCATCCTTTTTAAAACCGTTGTTTGGTGTTGTTTGGTTGTTTTATTTTTTTATTTGATTGGTTTGCTGTTGGTTTTGGCTTGGTTGTTTTAAAAAGATATAGTTGAAAGCGCGACCCCAATTTTTATTGGGGTAACGCCCTATTTATGTTTTGTTTTTTAAAACGCATTTACTATTTCAAAAAAATGGTTGGCATTGAGTGATGCACCGCCAATTAAACCGCCGTCAACATCGGGTTTGCTGAAAATTTCTTGGGCGTTATCGGGTTTTACGCTGCCGCCGTAGAGAATGGAGGTGTTGTTTGCGGTTTCTTGACCGTATTGATTGGCTAGGGTTTTTCTTATAAATGCGTGCATTTGCTGGGCTTGGTCTGGGCTTGCTGTTTCGCCTGTGCCAATAGCCCAAACGGGTTCGTAGGCTAAGATTATGTTTTTAAATGCGGGTGCTTTTAAATGAAATAGGGCATTTTTTATTTGGTCTTCAACTATTTTTTCGTGGTTTCCTGATTTTCTGTGGCTTAGTTCTTCGCCAAAGCAAAAAATAATTCGCATATTTTTTTCTAAGGCTGCGTTTACTTTTTTGGCAAGTATGGGGTTGGTTTCGTTAAAATATTCGCGTCTTTCACTGTGTCCTAAAATAACGGTTTGAATGCCTATGCTTTTTAGCATGGCTGCACTTATTTCGCCAGTGTATGCACCGTTTTCTGCAAAGTGCATGTTTTGTGCTACTACTTCTATATTGGTTGTTCTTAAGGCTTCAAATGCGTGGTATAGATTAGTGAAAGTTGGTGCTACCATTACTTCTGCATTTGATGTTTTAGTTTGTTTTTTTAAGTTGCTTAGCAATGCTTCTGTTTGTGCTAAATCGTTGTTCATTTTCCAGTTTCCTGCTACAATGTTTTTTCTCATTTTTTTTACCTTTTGTATTGGTTTTTTAGTTATTGTAAGTGTTGTATTATGCGTTTATCATCTGCTTCTACTGCTTTAAAAAGCTTGATGTTTTTTTGTGTGTCTATTACCATATAGCGTGGTATCCAGTCTATATTTACAAATTTACCAAAAGCACTGTCTTTGCCAGAGTGCATAAAGTAATGATTGCCTTCTACTTGATATTTTTCTATACCTCTTTTCCATGCTTGGGGTGTTTTGTCTAGTGATAAGAAAATATAGGTTGCTTCTTTATATTGTTGTTGTAGGTCTTTTACTTTTGGCATGCCTTTAATACAATCGCTACACCACGAAGCCCAAATATCTATTACTAAGGTTTTTCCTTTGTGTGTTTCTAAAATGTCTTTAAATGCTATGGTATTACCGTCTAAAGTTAGAAATGTATCGTTTAATGCGTCTGGTGTGAATTGTGTTGGGTTTTCTGTGTTACAGCTTAAAAAACTAATTATAGCTAAGGATAATAAAACCGCTCTTTTTTTTATTTTCATTTTTATATGATTTTTATTTTTTACTTAGTATATGTGAAATTATGAACTCATCTTGACTTTTGGGTCTAACCAAGCGTAAATTATATCGACAAAACTATTGATAATTATAAATAGTAATGCAATTATTAATACTGAACCCATTATAATGGGTAAATCTAAAGTGTTTAATGCGTTAACTATTTCTTTTCCTATACCATTCCACCCAAAAATATATTCTACAAAAACGGCTCCTGCGAGCATAGATGCAAACCAACCAGATATGGCTGTTACTACGGGGTTTAATGCGTTTTTTATAGCGTGTTTTTTTATAATTTGAAACTCGGTTAATCCTTTTGCTCTTGCTGTTCTAATATAATCTTGATTGAGAACTTCTAGTAATGAGTTTCTCATGAGTTGAATAACAACCGCCAAGGGGCGAATGCCTAAAACAATGGCTGGTAATAGTAAGTTTTTCCATTTGATGTGCATGGCTTCGCCAAAATCGTCTAATTCAAAAAGGCTTCCTGTCATTTCTAAATGGGTATATTTATGCAATATGTAACCAAAAAGCCAAGCAACTAGTATGGCACTAAAAAACGATGGTACACTCATGCCAAAGGTACTAAAAATTTGTATGGTTTTGTCTAGCCATTTATCTTTATAAAGTGCTGAAACTATTCCTAAAAGAACGCCGAAAAAAATAGCTATAATTATAGCCGAAACTGCCAAAACAAAGGTGTTTGGCAAAGTTTCTTTTAATACTTGATTTACATTTTTTCCTTGTTTTGTAAAGGATTCTCTTAGATATGGAAATTTTAATACAACAGCTGTGTTTTTTATTGTAAAAAGCGTTTTTGCATGGTATTTTCCGTCTCTTAAAAAAGTGTAGTGGTTGGTGTTTTGCGAATGAAAGGAAATGGGTGATAAATCGTTTATATAATATAAGTACTGTGTGCTTATGGGTTTATCAAATCCGTATTTTTGCTTTACAATAGCTAATTGTTGGCTGTCTTCATTTTGTCCTAACATCATTCTAGCTGGATCACCCGGAAGTACGTTAAATAAAAAGAAAATAACAGTAACTACTCCTAATAGTGTGAGTAAAGCATAGGTGATTTTATTTAGTAAGTAGTTTATCAGTTTATAAAAATTATGTTGTTATGGCTTTAAATTATTCTTGTTTTTTAAGCATCACTTTTACATACTCTGTGTAGGTTGTATTGTTTATATGGTTGATTGAATCTAAAACTTGTTTTGCAGATTCGCCTTTATAAACATTAACGCTTTCAATATTATTTTGGTCTAAATTATCAATGTCTTCTTTTGTAGAAATTATATCGTCTATTATGTATAAAACAGATGCGTTTTTTACAGTGTCTTGTTTTCTTTCTACCATTGGTAATGCTAGGTCTTCTATATCATTCCAATGTACTTTTTGCATAACGGTACCTTTATTTATATGTAAAACTCCGGGGTTTGATCTCACTATTGTTTTCAGGGCTTTTTCATCGCATAAATACCAGTTTATATCTATATTATAAGCTTTGTTAATGGCTTGTTTTGAATCTTTACCCGATGCTGTTAAACCAATAATTTTGTAGTTATTTTGTATAGCTTTATTATAAAGTTCTTTTAATTTTAAAGCCCCATTTTTTTCTATTTTTTCTAAACTGTATGATACTATTACAAGTACATT
>JALRJA010000420.1 GCA_023255235.1 Flaviramulus sp. | reverse complement strand
AAAAGCAAATAAAGAATCCTGCCAAACGATTTCCCAAAAATATTCAATAATCCTAGGTTTTCTAAAATATGCCTACTAAAAAATAATTTAAACTTTGGTCTCAATCTTATTAGGGTTTTTTGTAAAAAAAACAAGCAACATAAAAGAGATAAAAATTAACCCTAAATGTCTAGATAATATGTTTTCTGTTAAAAAATTTGTTGCTAAAATAATGCAAAATGTTAATTGAAAAGTATCTTTATTTCTTATTGAAATAAAAAACAAAACTCCAATGGCAAGTAAAAAGTATAATAAACAAAAAACGCCACCAACTAACAGAAAATATATATAGTTGTTGTGTGTGTTTAAACCTTCTTCTGATACGTATTTTAAGAGATTACTATCATTTTTAACATATGGCGTTAAAAGGCGACCTTGTTCCAACTGTGCTCCCCATAAATATAGGGTTTTATTATTCTCAAGGTATTTATAATCCCTTTTTGAATTTGAAATTCCAATAGCTACTAAAGCTTCTCCTTTTATCAGTGTTGTAATTGAGCATCTATACCATTCTCCTACTTTACTTATTTTGGCATTTACAAGATTATTATACGATTCTTTAGTGCCTAATTCTAAATTAAAATTTGCTCGTTGCTCTATATTTCCTAATCTTAAAATTAAGTGTTTTGACGTTCCTTTTTTTGCATAAACTGAAAAAGTAAACTCTTTTTCGCTACCCACATTGAAATTATTAGAAATATTGTAAGACGATTCTACCTTTGTTTGTTTTTGTTTAACAATATCAGCTTTTTTTATGCCTGAAGGGGTGTTTTCAACATTGGGAATTATATCAATATTATTCTTAAACCAATAATCATCATTAAATTCTTCGCTAAATAATAATTTATTTTTCCCTGTTGCGTTAACTAACCTGTTTTTGTATTCGTTATTTAGTGCGTCCTGCACATCGCCAATACCAAAACCAAACAAAACATCTATTAAATCTGCTTTTTTGTAAAGTGAATTTAAGCTTTTATATATTTCAATTCTTGGGTCATTTAACTCTAAATCTTCTTTTGTAAGTATAGAATCTATAAAATTTAACCCTCTTTTAACGTCAATACTATCTGTTTTAAAATATATAACTGAGCCTAATAAACAAACCACTATACTAGAAATAAAAAAAAACTCTCTTTTTCCTATCTTTAATTTTTTAACATTGTAAGCAATAAAAACTATTATTGATAGTGTTAAGGCCAAAACATTTGGGAACGAAAAAAAAGCTAAAATAAAAAACGAAAAAAACGAAAAAGTAATTGCATATATTAAACTCGTTATTTTATTTTTATTATAAAATGATATAGTCTTGTGAAGAGAAAATATGGACAATATAACAAACCACATTGAGAAATAGGCCTTGTGTGGTGTTATGATATCTTCTCCTAAATGTTCATTTATTAATGGATGGAAAACACTTCTTTTAGTAACCATTTCTACAAATGACAATTGTGAGCTACCTACTGTTTTAATATATATGCTGAATAAAATTAACATATAGATTAGGTTCACTGCTAAATATAGGTTTAGTAAACGGTTTCTAGTTTTTAAATTTATTTCTGGTTTGCAAAAAATTAAAATAGCTGGTAAAACTAATAATGGAATTAATCTAGTAGTTCGTTTAATGGCGTCTTCTTTGTTTTCTGAATAAGAAATTGAAATAACAGTGATGATTAAATATAGTGATAATAAAAAAAACGCTTTTATGTCTTTTTTAGTGACTGTAAAAGTTCTGTGTTTATATGAATTAATTACAATTAAAAAACAAGTTATAAATAAAATTACTGAAGACAGGTTAAATTTTAGTAATGGATAAAAAGCTAATGAATACAAAAAAAGGTTTAATGGTTTTATTTTTTTTATAAAAAAACTATCCATTAATCAATTTTATTAAGTTATTAACCGCCATTAAACCTTGTCTTTGAACACTTTGATTTGTTCTTGATCCTATATGAGGTGTAATTATAATATTGTCTACGCCAAGTAAAACCTCATTGCTTAGTATTGGTTCATGGGCCAATACATCTGAAAGATAGCCTCTTAATTTCTGTTCTTTGAGCCCGTCAATCAATGCTATTGAATCTACCAACAAGCCTCGTGCTGTATTTATCAATATGGGTTGTTTTTTTAGTTTTTTAAAAATAACCTCTCTATTTATCAGATGTTCTGTTTTTGGTGTATGAGGCAAATGCAAACTAATTACGTCGGCATGTTCATATATGGTTTCAAGGGTGTCAACAAAAATAACCTCTTTATGTTTAGATAAAAAGTCTAGGTCTTTATATAAATCAAAACCAAGAACTTTCATACCAAGAGCACTAGCTTTTTTTGACAACTCTTTCCCAACCGCTCCTAATCCAATTATTCCAATTATCTTTCCTTGAATCTCATTACCTGTAAGCCGTTTCCAACTGCCTTTTTGAACTGAATTATATTGCAGGTGTATGTTTCTTTCAAAAGTGAACAATAAAGCTAAGACGTGTTCTGAAACTGATATTTGGTTTACGCCTGGGCAGTTAGTAACTAAAACATTATGTTTTTTTGCAGCGTCAATATCAATTCTATCTAGCCCTACGCCATATTTACATAAGTATTTAAGATTACCTTGAGCGCCTTTGGATATTACTCTTTCGGTATATTCATCATCACCACAAATTACAGCATCATAGTTTTGAATTATTGGTAATAATTCTGCTTCTAAAATGGGACCCCTTAATTTGTCTATATCAAACCCCTGTTTGTATAATAAATCTTGATGTGAACCTGGTGTGTCTTGAAAAGACGTTGTGGTCAATAATACTCTCATAATATTTTATGCTAAATACTTTTTAATCTTTTGTTCTAATTCAAAAAAATCTTGAAATCTAATTCCTTTGTAACTATTAAAAAGCCCTTGGTTTTCTTGATTGTCTCTTAGTATAAAATGTAATTTCGAAAATTCAGCTGCTTCGAAATCAGTAGTAGCGTCTCCAATAAAAAGGGTTTCTTCACGTTTTAAATTATTTGTTTTTAATAAAAACTCTGTCCAATATTGTTTCTTTTCTGGTGATCCGTGAATACCTAAAAAATAATGTTTTATATTTCGTTTCCTAACAATAACCTGAATTTCTGCGGTAGGTGTTCCAGTAATAATCCAAAAATTTTTTGTTTTTGAGTATTTTTTTATAAAATATTCTGCTCCAATAACTTCTTTTGCGTCAATAACTTTTTTTAATACTATACTTGAAAATTGTTGAGCCATTTCTTGAAGTTTATTTTCAGAAATATCTTTTCCAAAAAAAGACTTTTCCCAATGCTTAAACTTTTCAAATCTTGAAACCCCACCATTTTTAATATGGTATTCTACTACTTGGCTTGCAATTTTTTCACCGTATTGCAAATACATCTCTTTAAATGCTTCTGTTTTAGCACTAACAGATTCTGCTAATACACCATCAAAATCAAAAAAAATATTTTTAAATTTTGTGTTTCTGCTTAAATTCATGAAAATCTTTTTCGTTAATAAATCCGATAATATTTCCCCAATCTTTTGTGTCAATTTCATTTTCACTAACAGACATTTTTTTCCAATTATGTTGCTGACCGTATTCTTGTATAGGATGCCAAATAGAATATATTAAAAAATATCCTTGATCTTTCAAAAATTTTGCCATATCAGTTGTT
>JALRJA010000262.1 GCA_023255235.1 Flaviramulus sp. | reverse complement strand
TTTAAAACAATTGCCGGCGGAGGTAATTCTCTAACACCTTTGTTATTAATTAAAATATAGGCATTTAAAGAGATGGCTATACATAACCAAATAAAATAGGGTAGTATAAAAAGGCTTTTTAGTTTCAGTGTTTTCAAATTGTAAAAAAATAAAGTAGCCACAACAAAAGTTAATGACACAATACTTATTAAAGCCAAAGCAACAAGGTGTTTATTGAAAAAAATATAGTTCCATACAACATTTAAAAAAAACTGAATTGAAAACAAGATAACAAGGTTTCGTGTAAAATCTGTTTTCTTTATAGAAGCCATATACACCGAAAAGCAAAGCATAATTGTTGTCCATGCTACACCAAATAACCAACCAGGTGGCGACCAAGGTGCTTTATTAAGGTTTATATACCATAGTGTTTGCGGACCACTATTCATTAACCAAGAACCAATAGATAATGCACCAAAATTGATAATTAAAAACAGGAAAAAGTATTTAAAGAATTTCATGGTTTAAGAGAGTCAATTTGCTTTAAAACGGCTTCTGCTTCAGCATATTTTTTATCACTTTCAGATCTATTTATGCTAGATAACGAATGCCACTCTTTCATGAGTGTTTTATATCTTGCTTGTAATTTTTCAAGCTCTGATTTTTTTTTGAATAATTTAAACATAATTAGTTACTTAAAGTGTTTTGTTATTTTTGAGTTCAACGGATTGGTAAACGACAAATAATAATCTACTAAGTTTCCGTTTGGATCTACTAAATATTTCTGAAAGTTCCACTTCACTGAAGCATTTAATACACCATTGTGTTCTTTTTTTGTTAGCCATGCATATAGTGGGTGTTGCTGGTTTCCTTTCACATCTACTTTTTCTGTAATTAAAAATGTAACGCCGTAATTAACTTTACAAAACGAATCAATAGCTACTGCATCACCAGGTTCTTGCCCACCAAATTGATTACAAGGAACACCAATAACTTGAAGCTTATCTTTATATATTTCAGAAAGCTCTTGTAACTCTTTATACTGCGGTGTAAAGCCACATTTTGAAGCCACATTTACAAATAAAATATACTTTCCTTTAAATTCTGAAAGGTTAATAGGTTCTCCATTAAGAGAATTGATTGTAATAGTGTACATAGATTGGTTTTTAATATTAATTTGTGAATTAGAACCCATTGTAAATAGGGTTGCCATAAAAACTATAAACGGATTCATACTTTAAATTTTAAAACTAACAATGCCACAATCCATCTCAAAAATTTGTCCTGAAAATGCGGCTGCTTTATCAGACAGTAAAAAGTCTGCCATGTGAGCAACCTCTTCGGGGTTTAAAAACTTTTTTAATGGATGAC